>JAKALH010000365.1 GCA_021813225.1 Chloroflexota bacterium | reverse complement strand
CCGCTGCGATCATCGACATCAGCCCGACGGTCGTCATCAGCTTCACGCCGACGATCACCATCCCCCCGCCGCCCAACCTCGTCGTGCGTCCCTATGCTTACGCCACGCCGAACCAGTCGCCCCTTCTGGCGATACGAGCCCCCTCCGCCATCGACCCACACGGGGGTTACTCGACAGCGACGTCCAGTTGCGCCGCCTGCCACCGCACGCACACAGCCTCGGGTTCCATTCTGCGCACACAGATGACGGAGGAGTCGGTGTGCTTTGCGTGCCACCGGGCCAGCGGGGCCTCCAACCCCTACCCCGGCACCAACGTTCAGCCGGCGTTCACGTCCTATGTGAACACGGTCACGGGCTTTTACGTGCACGACGTCGCATCCACAAACGGCGTGCACCGGGTTAACGAGACCGCCGGTAGCCAGTTCGAGGGCGCAAATCGCCATGTGGAGTGCGAAGACTGTCACGAGCCGCACGCCGCCGCCCGAGGTGCAGCCAGCGCCCCCTTCCTCCAGCGGGAGATGAGCAACGTCTCGGGCGTGGACCCCACCTACATGGCGGCCGGCGGACCGGCCAGCTACACCTTCATGCCGCAGGCGCAGCGCGAGTACCAGGTCTGCTTTAAGTGCCACTCCAGTTACACGGCGCTGCCCACCTACCCACCCGACGGCTGGGATGGCGCGGGCACCGTTCCCGGCGGCCTGCGCAAGCTGACCAGCACCGATGCGCTGCAAGTCCCCGACACCCGCGACATGGCCCGCGCGTTCAACCCCTACAACACGAGCTACCACCCCGTCGTGGCCCAGGGGGCGAACCAGGCCATCCCCGCAGGCAGTTGGACGGCCGGCTCGGGCATGTGGCAGACGAGCATGATTTTCTGCAGCAGTTGCCACACCAATGCGAATGCCCCGACACAGGGGAAGGGCCCGCACGGCTCGCCGAATCTGCACATCCTGGGTGGCGGCGCAAACTACTCGACCTCCTACGTCAACGGGCGCTGGCCCAACGCCCAGGAGATCTGCTTCCAGTGCCACAACTATGCAACCTACGCGGGCGGCGGGGCGGCGAGCACGACCAACTTCCGCGACGGGTCGGAGAACCTGCACAGCCTGCACGTGGGCGATTCCGGCGGAACCTGCTACATGTGCCACAACTCCCACGGCAGCGAGCAGGCTTTCCTGATCAACTTCGACCTGACCGTCGTCACGCCGGGCATGGGGCGGAATAGCGTGAACGCCTTCGAACCCACGGCAAACGGGGGAACCTGCTACCTCTCCTGCCACGCCGAAGACCACAGCCCAGAGACTTACAGGCGGCAATCGCCGTAGACCCCACAGCCACTTCAACCTGCTCTACCACCCCAACTTGCTAACCAGATTTACATTGCACGTCACCAAGTTGACAGCCGAACGCATCAACGTCGTCGAGCCCGACGGGACACTGCGCATGGCCATCTTCGGGGACAAGGGCTTCATCGGGGAACGATGGCAGGCCACCCTCTATGACGCCTCCGGCAACCGCATCTGGACCGCCAGGCGCGCCAACCAGCACCAGCAGAACAGTCCCGCCATGGCATTGACGTGCTGACTTCCTCGGCCGCATGGTGAGGCGGCTTTCATTTCACATCAGACATTGGTTATGATTGTAGCCGTGTGATCAAGCAAGTAGTGGACACGCCAGACCTGCCTAGTGATAAGGACACCTGTATGTCGTCATGAAAATCGAAGCAAATAGCAAACTTGTCATGATCGGTGATTCCATTACGGATTGTGGTCGAGCACAGCCAATTGGCGAGGGGCTGTTCGAAGCTCACGGCAAAGGGTACGTCGCGTATGTTGCCGGCCTGCTTACGGCCACCTACCCGGAACGCCGTATCCGTGTGGTCAACATGGGGACCAGCGGCAATACCGTGCGCGATCTGCGAGCGCGTTGGCAACGCGATGTCATCGATCTACATCCAGACTGGCTTTCCATTATGATCGGCATCAACGACGTGTGGCGCCAGTATGATTCGCCGTTACAGCCTGAGATTCAAGTGGACATTGAGGAGTACGAAAGGACACTCGACGAATTAATCAGTCTGTCAAAACCGCATCTGAGAGGTCTCGTGCTCATGTCGCCTTATTTCATCGAGCCAAATCCTGCGGATGCCATGCGGGCCACCATGGATCGCTACGGCGCAGTTGTACAGCATCTCGCCCGGAAGCATGCCTGTATCTTCGTGGATACGCAGGCGGCCTTTCTGAAAGTGCTGCGGCACTGTCACCCGGCGGCGTTGGCCTGGGACCGCGTGCATCCCAATACCGCCGGACATATGGTGATCGGGCAAGCTTTCCTGAATGCCATCGAATTCAAGTGGTCAGGTGAGTCAAACTGACGTTTTCATTGCAGCGACAGGCGATACTTGTAGAGATATTCCAGTCAGCAAAACCTCAGATGGGAGATAGACATGTTTTTCGAGTTCAGGCAATACCGGATTAAAGACGGCAAACGGGACGAATGGGTGAAGTTGATGGAAGAGGAAGTCATTCCCTTCCAGATATCCAAAGGAATGGTCGTCGTCGGCAGTTTCATCGGGACTGACGAACCCGATCTGTATGTGTGGATTCGTCGCTTCGATTCAGAAGAGCAGCGCGCCCTGTTATACCAGGCTGTCTACGAAAGCGATGAATGGCTGCATGTGCTCAAACCCAGGGTCGATACGATGCTCGATCGGCCCCGTATCGTAGTCACAAAGATTGAACCCACCAGCAGGTCAGTCATCCGCTAAGCGCCTAATTCGCAGCAAGAGGGTTGTAATGAAATACCATATATCGAAAGATCAGCAGGATCTGTATCGCACGAATGGCTACATCGTCATCGAGGATTTCCTCGATCCGGTAGAACTCCAGACATGGCGCACGGTCACCCAAGACGCGGTGCAGCAGCGTTTACGTGAACGCAATGGCCTGACGAACCGGGACGAACCTGAGACCTACTATGCTCAGGTCTTCCTGCAGGCCGTCCGTCTGGCGGACACCCATGAAGGCATGGCGCGATTGATGCTGGACGAGCGACTGGGCGAGGCGGCTGGAAAACTGGCCGGGGTGGACGGTATCCGCATCTGGCATGACCAGGCGCTGTTCAAGCAACCCTATGGCAATCCAACCGGCTGGCATCTGGATAATCCGTACTGGTCGTTCTCGTCTCGGGACGCAATATCAATCTGGGTAGCGCTCGACCGCGCCACACTCGCGAATGGCTGCCTCTGGTATCTGCCGGGCACGCACAGGGTGGCCCGTTACGATAACTCAGGTATCGGGTCAAATATCGGCAGCCTGTTCAAGGTGTACCCTGAGTGGGCTAATCTGAAAGCTGTGCCTGCACCTTGCCCCGCCGGGAGCGCCGTGTTTCATAACGGCTTGATCGCGCATGGCGCTGGTGCGAATATGACACCCAACCCGCGCCGCGCCATGACCTGCGCCTATATGCCCGATGGCGCTACATTTAATGGACAGAAGAATGTACTGAGAGATGACTACTTCGCCGCACTGCGCGTGGGCGATAAGCTTGAGGACGCACGCCAGGTTCCATTGATCTGGAAACGCTAGTCCGTCGGCCCGAAAACATGTGACACCACAGCACTGCTCTGTCCTCACATCAATATACTCGTGGTACACAAGGGGGATTCCGTTGGCGAAATGAGCGCGAGCCGACGCTGGATGCGGAAAACGATATCGTCATTCCCGCGGAAGCGGGAATCTATTGCTTACCGCGGCCTCTGGATGCCCGCATTCGCGCTGATCTGTACCCAGAACGTTTGTTCGGGTAATCGATAGGCGCGAGGGTAGCGGATGGGATGGGGCAAAATAGGCAGATGAAACACGACTTGGGTATGCAGATCGA
>JAKALH010000364.1 GCA_021813225.1 Chloroflexota bacterium | reverse complement strand
AGCCAGTCCATACTCAGGTAGGATGATCTGTGACGCAAAACCCGCCCGACGACCTGATCTTCTCAGACCCGCAGCCTGTCGACTGGGACTTCCCGCCGACGATGGAGACCGTGCGCATCGACAGCCACGGCGACGGCATGAACGGCATCGTCTATATCAGCCAGGGGCCGGGGCCGCACCCCACGGTTATCATGCTGCACGGGTATCCGGGCAATGAGAAAAATCTCGACCTGGCGCAAGCCATCCGCCGCGCGGGTTGGAACGCGCTGTTCTTCCACTATCGCGGGGCGTGGGGCAGCGGCGGCGCATACTCCATCGACAACGCGCTCGAAGACGTATCGGCTGCGTATGACTTCCTGCGCCTGCCGCGCACGCAGCGGACCTGCCGCGTCGACGGCACGCGAATTGCGCTGCTGGGCCACAGCATGGGCGCGTACCTGGCGCTGCTGGCCGCGCCGAGCCTGCCTGACATCCGGCGCATCGTGGCGATGTCGCCGTCCAACCTGGGCCGGGAATTCGCCGAGAGCCGTCCCGAACACCGCGAGATGTTCGCGGAGGGGCTGGAGGCGATGGGGCGCGACGCACTCAGGAGCGCGGGCGACCTGCAGCAGTACGTGCGGCTGGCATCCGAGCCGGCTCGCTACGATATGGTGGAGCGCGCCGCCGAGCTTGACGGCAGGTCTTTGCTGTTCGTGACCGGCACCCGCGATACCGACACGCCCGCGGATTATCATTGCGGGCCGCTGATCCAGCGGTTGAGGGAACGCGGCCAGGCGCGCGTGACCGTGGCGTCGCTGGAAGCCGACCATGTGTTTTCCACCGCGCGCATCGCGCTGGCGCGCGTGGTGACCCGCTGGCTGGCTGAGGCTTCAGCGGATCAGGGAAAAGAAGCTTAATCGTACAGACGGTTCATCCGCGAATTGTCAACCTCCTACCGCGCAATAACCCGCCAATGTATAATAGCTAATCAATAATTACTATTAATTAATAAAACATCTCCCGATTGAGTGTAGACGGGTACGGCTTACAACCAGGTGTTCTCTGCTGGAGTTGGATGTGACTGTTGATCATGGCAGGTTGGACGAATTGATTGCCAGGCT
The DNA here is from genome assembly GCA_021813225.1 of Chloroflexota bacterium. Taxonomy (GTDB): domain Bacteria; phylum Chloroflexota; class Anaerolineae; order J036; family Brachytrichaceae; genus CAIXPS01. Next base: position 2,782 of record JAKALH010000364.1, on the reverse strand, counting down.
GAAAGAGCAAGGGTTCAGACTGACCCCTCAACGGAAGGCGGTGCTGAAAGTGCTGGCCAACAGTGTCCATCACCCCAGCGTCGAACAGATCTACAGGCAGGTCAAGAAGGATTTTCCCATGACGAGCCTGGCTACGGTCTATAAGACGGTGACCCTGCTCAAGGAATTAGGCGAAGTGCTCGAGTTGGGTTTTGCGGACGGCAGCAATCGTTACGATGGCAGAAAGCCGAATCCACACCCCCACTTGATCTGTGTTCAATGTCACAGGATCCTGGACCCCGATGTTGTCGGCTGGAAAGACCTTCCCCAGGCATTGTCTGACAGCACCGGCTTTCGTATCTTCAGTCACCGGCTGGATTTTTACGGCATTTGTCCACAGTGCCAGAAGCGCAGGAAACCGAAGCGCCGGGGCGCCGGGAGGTCCTGACGGCGCCAGTATGACGGTAATACAGGAAGGAGGTGATGCCTCTGGTTACGCAGAATTGTTTGTTGACGAACGAGAAACAGTCAGTCCAGATAGACAGAATGAACCTATTTTTCCAATGGAATGTTTGAAATGGATAATGAAAACAGCAAGTGCCCGGTAACGGGCAATACTCACCAACACACAGCCGGCACAGGCATGTCGAACCGGGACTGGTGGCCGAACCAGTTGAACCTCACGGTCCTCCACCAGAACTCTTCCTTGTCCAATCCCATGGGCGCGGCGTTCCACTATGCCGAGGAATTCAAGAAACTCGATCTTAAGGCTCTGAAGAAGGACCTCTACGCGCTGATGACGGACTCACAGGACTGGTGGCCGGCCGATTACGGTCACTACGGGCCGCTCTTCATCCGGATGGCGTGGCACAGCGCAGGCACCTACCGCATCGGTGACGGCCGCGGGGGCGCGGGGGCCGGCGCCCAACGCTTCGCGCCCCTCAACAGTTGGCCCGACAATGCGAACCTCGACAAGGCGCGCCGGCTGCTCTGGCCGATCAAACAGAAATACGGCAGCAAGATCTCGTGGGCCGACCTGATGATCCTCGCCGGCAACTGCGCTCTGGAGTCGATGGGCTTCAAGACTTTCGGCTTCGGAGGCGGGCGCGTGGACGCCTGGGAGCCGCCGGAGGATACTTACTGGGGCGCAGAGAGCGAGTGGCTTGGCGACAAGCGCTACACCGGTGACCGGGAACTCGAGAATCCCCTCGCCGCCGTGCAGATGGGCCTGATCTATGTGAACCCCGAAGGACCGAACGGTAATCCGGATCCGCTCGCCGCTGCCAGGGACATCCGCGAGACCTTCGCGCGCATGGCAATGAACGACGAAGAAACGGTGGCGCTGATTGCCGGCGGCCATACCTTTGGCAAGACCCACGGCGCTGGCGATGCGTCACTGGTGGGGCCGGAACCGGAAGCCGCCCCCATCGAGGAGCAAGGCCTCGGCTGGAAGAGCAAGTATGGTACGGGCAAGGGAGACGACACGATCACCAGCGGCCTGGAAGTCATCTGGACCACGACGCCAACGAAGTGGAGCAACAACTACTTCTGGAACCTGTTCGGCTACGAATGGGAGCTGACCAAGAGCCCGGCCGGCGCGAATCAGTGGATACCGAAGCATGGTGCAGGCGCCGGTACGGTGCCGGATGCGCACGACCCGTCAAAGCGCCACACGCCATCCATGCTGACCACTGACCTCGCCCTGCGGCTTGACCCTGTTTACGAGAAGATTGCCAGGCGCTTCTACGAGCATCCGGATCAGTTTGCAGACGCGTTTGCGCGGGCGTGGTTCAAGCTGACGCACCGCGACATGGGTCCCCGCTCGCGCTATCTCGGCGCAGAGGTCCCGGCGGAAGAGCTGATCTGGCAGGACCCCGTCCCCGCAGTCGACCACGATCTGATCGACGCGGCCGACATGGCGCAGCTCAAAGCCAAAATCCTTGCCTCGGGGCTGTCGATCCCGGAACTCGTCTCGACGGCCTGGGCGTCGGCCGCTACCTTTCGTGGCTCCGACAAGCGCGGCGGCGCAAACGGAGCGCGCATTCGTCTGGCGCCGCAAAAGGATTGGGAAGCCAACCAGCCGACCCAACTGAAGAAGGTGCTGCAGATTCTTGAGGGCATTCAAAAGGAGTTCAACAGCGCGCAGACAGGTGGGAAGAAAGTTTCGCTTGCCGACCTGATTGTCCTCGGCGGATGCGCAGGCGTCGAGCAGGCTGCGAAGAACGCCGGCCAGGAGGTGGCCGTTCCCTTCACGCCGGGACGCACGGATGCGTCGCAGGAGCAGACCGACGTGGAGTCGTTCGCCGTCCTCGAACCGGTCGCAGACGGGTTCCGTAACTATCTCAAAGCGAAATTCGCAGTATCGGCAGAGGAACTGCTGGTCGATCGGGCGCAACTGCTGACGCTGACCGCTCCCGAGATGATGGTACTCGTTGGCGGCATGCGAGTCCTGAATGCCAACTTCGGAAAGTCTCAGCATGGCGTCTTCACGAAGCGGCCCGAGACGCTCACCAATGACTTCTTCGTCAATCTGCTCGATATGCGCACGGCATGGCAGGCAACCTCGGAAGACGGGGACGTGTTCGAGGGTCGTGATCGCGCAACGGGTGCACTCAAGTGGACCGGCACCCGTGTCGACCTGATCTTCGGTTCGAACTCCCAACTGCGGGCTTTAGCGGAAGTCTATGCCTGTAAGGACTCGCAGGAGAAGTTCCTGCACGACTTCGTGGCGGCGTGGGACAAAGTCATGAATCTTGACCGATTCGACCTCGCCTGATCGCAGCCATAACGCCTTCGAGGCTTC
>JAKALH010000363.1 GCA_021813225.1 Chloroflexota bacterium | reverse complement strand
GATCACTGCCATATACAGCGACCCGGCGACGAGTGCCGGCAGCGGCGCCAATCTGGCCTGCTGGGAAAGCAATGACCGGGTTGGCGCTGCCGTGGCAGGCGCCGACTATATCGACCACGGGCTGCGCATCTGGCATCTACCGGTGCGTACATTCCTGGCCAGGCCCGGCGCCGCGCTGCCGGCGGATCTGTTCACGCTCGATATCGTTTCATCATCGTCGACTGTATCTCTCGATGCCAATGGTCTGACGCTGCAACCCGGCGACCATATTCTGTCGATGACACCGTGGGTGAGCACGCGCGCCGGCGGCAAAGTGGACGTCGCCCTGTCAGTTGCAACCGACTCGAATAGTTCAGCGAGCGCGCTGCAGGCCAGTTCTATATCGTTGTTCGACTGGAGCGCGCTGAAATTCACCGAAGTCATCACCAGCATGGCGGTGTCGCCGCTGGCGGTGAATGTGCAGGGGGCGTATATGTCGCCGGCGGGCGATATGCGAGTGCGCCTCAACGTGCGCAATGACGATGTGATCCTCACCAATCTGCAGGCAGCCGCGATTGTGCGGTGACACGCGCAGCGGCTGCCCCGGATAGCAGCGGTAAAATCAGGCGGACGACCGTACTATTGAAGGAGCTATCGTGACAGAACCCTTGATCTACGATTTATCGGTGCCGGGCCGCAAGGGGGCAGTGCTGCCGGAACCCGATGTTCCGCATTATGACCTGCCTGCTGAGCTTTTGCGCGATTCGCTGCCGCTGCCCGAAGTCAGCCAGATTGATGTCACGCGCCATTTCACGCGCCTGTCGCAGATGAACATGGCGATCGACACCAACCTCTACCCGTTGGGCAGTTGCACGATGAAATACAACCCGCGCATCAATGAGGATGTCGCGCGGCTGGCGGGATTTGCCAACCTGCACCCGCTGCAGGACGCCGCTACAGTTCAGGGTGCGATGTACCTGATGTACCAGTTACAGAGCTTCCTGGCGGAAATCGCCGGCTTTGCGGCTGTCAGCCTGCAACCGGCCGCGGGTGCCCACGGCGAACTGACCGGCATCCTGATCATGCGCGCTTACCACCGTGATCGCGGAGACGGCAAACGAACGAAGATGCTGATCCCCGACTCGGCGCATGGCACCAACCCGGCGTCGTCCGCGATGGCGGGCCTGCAGGTCGTGCAACTGCCGTCTGACGCGCGCGGCAATGTCGACCTGGCTGCCTTGCGCGCGCACCTCGACGATACCGTCTGCGGCCTCATGATCACCAACCCCAACACCCTGGGCATGTTCGAAGAGCACATAGAAGAGGTGGCGAAGCTGGTGCACGACGCGGGCGGGTTGCTGTACGGCGACGGCGCGAACATGAACGCCCTGCTCGGCATTGCCAAACCCGGCGAGATCGGCTTTGACGTCATGCATTACAACCTGCACAAGACCTTCAGCACCCCGCACGGCGGGGGCGGCCCAGGCTCCGGGCCGGTCGCGGTAGCCGAACGCCTGAAAGATTTCCTGCCCGGGCCGATTGTGCGAGTCCAGCCCGGCAGCGAACTGGACGATGGAGAGAACGGCTTGCCCCTGTACGAGTGGTTCCAGCCTGCCAAGAGCATCGGGCGCATGCGGGCTTTCGCCGGCAACTTCGGGATGCTGGCGCGCGCCTACGCCTACATCCGCATACATGGCGAGGCAGGTCTGCGCGCTGTCAGCCAGAACGCTGTGCTGAACGCCAACTATGTGCAGGCGCGCATCAAACATATCTACCCCATCCCCCAGGGAGACCGCCACTGCATGCACGAATTTGTGGCGCAGGGCCGGTTCGAAGACGCGCCCGGCGTGCGCGCTCTGGATATCTCCAAGCGTTTGATGGATTACCATTTCCATCCGCCGACCAACTATTTCCCGTTGATCGTGCCTGAGGCGCTGATGATCGAACCGACCGAAACCGAGTCCAAGCAGACACTGGACCAGTTCGTCGATGCGCTGCTGGCTATCGCCGCTGAAGCGAAGGACTCTCCAGGTATCGTAAAAGATGCGCCGCATACGGCGCCGTTGCGCCGTCTGGATGAGGTGCGCGCCGCCAGGGAACTGGTGCTGTGCTGCACTTTTGAGCCTGCGGCTCCTGTAGAAGGCTGAATGGATAAACGTCTTGTAAATGTCTGGATCGTGATCGCGGCTGCGGCGCTTGTCGCAATCGTTCTGCTGGCAATATCATTTATCGGCAGCGGCCCATCAGCCGCTCAACCGGCTGCAGCCGTGCCGCCCGGCGCACAGGAGACTGCGTTGCCCGCCGCACAGCCGGCAGGGGTCGTAACTACCGCTTCCGGCCTGCAGTACATTGACGAAGTCGTCGGAACCGGCCCGCAGCCGGTTAAGGGGCAGACCGTAGTCGTGCATTACACCGGTTATCTGGACAACGGCACGAAGTTCGACAGCTCCATCGACCGCGGCCAGCCGTTTGAATTCGTGCTGGGCGCCGGCCAGGTCATTCCCGGATGGGATGAGGGTATCGCCACCATGCGCGTCGGCGGCAAGCGCAGGCTGATCATACCGCCCAACCTGGCCTATGGCGCGCAGGGCCGGGGGCCAATCCCGCCCAACGCCCGCCTGACTTTCGAGGTTCAGTTACTGTCGATCAAGTAAAGGAAACAAAACAGCCACCGCGACCGGTGGCTGTTTACACTTGAGATTGGCGCGCGTCAGCGGCGCGCGATCTCGATCTTCGGCCTGGTCGGAGCTTCAGCAGCCGGCTGGCCGGCAGCTCCATCTGCACGCGCCGGCTCTTTGGATGGATCATGCTTCGGCAGGATATCGCGCGCCTGCACCATCACCTGGGTCAGCTTGGCTCCGAGGTCCGTGCGGTCTTCCTGCGAAAGCTGGTCTGCCACCTGAATCATCACCTGGATGAAGCGGTCGTCGAGTGACTTCGCCATTTCCTGCAGGAGCTGCTTCGTCTCATCCGGATACTTGGCCATGAGCAGCGCGTTGATCATCTGAATCTCCGGCGGCTGGCGCTCGGCCATGATCTGCATCGCGATCTGGTACACGCCCATGAGCGCTTTCAGCAGTTCCTCGTCATTGCGCTGCTGGGCTTCCTGGATGTTCGACTGCAGCATGCCCATGAATACGTCATCAATCTCCGCTTCGTGCTGGCGCGCCGCCTCCTCCGGTTTGGAACTGGTCAGGATGGCGTTCATCAGTCCCGTCTTTTGTTCCATCAGCGCGCGTGAGGCCTGGTCCAGCTTATCGCGGATATCCTGCACTTCCTTGCGCAGGTTGACCAGCTTCTGTTTCTCGTCGCCGGCAGCCGCATCGACGCGCCCGGTCAGAATCTGGAAGAACAGGTAATCGATCAACTGACGCCCTATGGCTACCAGCGCTTCGCGCGTTTCCTGGTCAGCAGCGTTCACGAGTTGCTCAATGAGCACCTCGCGCGTGGGGTTCTTGCGCAGCGCCTCAATCGACGCCAGGCGGGCGCCCAGTACCTTGCCGTACGTGGTCTCCTCGACCAGCACGCGCTGCAGCCCGGCCAGCGCCTGCGCCGACTGCTCGCGCCCCGCTTCGATATTCGCCTCGATGCTCGCATTCAGCAACTCCAGAAGATTGTTGTCGACTTTGGCGTCGTTCTCGCGCACGGATTTCCGCAGCGTCTCCTCGTCCGTCATGCGCATCCAGTCGCGAATCAGGTCAGCACGCCCCTGCTGCTCCTTAAGCATCTCCGGGGTGATGCCGTCCTGCTGCAGGATCGCCTCAATAAGCGACTGGAAGCTGAAGAACGTTTTCGGCTGCAGCAGATAGCCGCGCGGGGCGTCCTCGGGCAGGCTGCGCATGACTGCCTGCGTCATCTGGCCGATGATACGCTGCTGCTCCATATCGCGCATGCCAAGCTCCAT
>JAKALH010000362.1 GCA_021813225.1 Chloroflexota bacterium | reverse complement strand
CAGCAGATCGGGCAGGCGACCGTGCGACGGAAGCTGGTCGAAATCCGGCGGCAGCTCGCCTGTGCGGGCGAGCCACGCCTCCCAGGCAGGGTCAGGCGGCAGTACGCGCCGCAATTGCCGCAGATATTCCTGTCTTTTCGAGATATCGCCCGTCATGGATCCACCTCCCGGCTTGCGAGGGGTTATTCGACTTCTTCGGGTGACTGCACCAGCACGCGGAAGATGTCCGACTCCGTGATGATGCCGACGAGTTTATCGCCGTCCATGACCGGCAGGCCGCCGATGGTGTTGTCCAGCATCAGCTTGGCGGCGTCGCGCACGGTGGCGGTGGCCTGCACGGCGATCGGGTTGCGCGTCATGATCTCGTCGATGGTCAGTTTGGCCAGCAGGTAATTCAGCTCGAAGATGCTCAGCGAAGTTGCGCTGGACGGTTCCGCCGACTGCACGTCGCCCTGCGTCACGATGCCGATCAACTTGTCATTCTCCACCACCAGCAGTCGCCGCACGTGCCGTTCGCGCATCAGCTTGTGCGCGTCGTGCAGCGAGGTCTTCGGCCCGATGGTGTGCGGATTCGCCGACATCCAGTCGCGTACCAGGTTTTTCTTCATCGGTTGTGCCTCCTCAGCAACGATGTGGTATCAGGGTGATCGAGAACTCCAGTCCCGATCGCCTGCGGACTTGTGCAGGTCCGGCTGACACTAATCTTAGCCGCGCATTCCGGCATGTCAAACCAACTGTCGCATAATTGACACAACGATATTCGATGTCGACCCGGAGGAACTATGGATGGCATGACCAAGATGGAACGCTTCATGGCGGCAATCCGCGGCGAAAATGTGGATCACCTGCCGGCCAGTATGTGGCTGCATTTCGCCACCGAACACCTGTCCAGCGAGGAGACGGCGCGCGCGCACCTGCGCTATTTTGCCACCTACAACTGGGACTACCTGAAGTCCATGAACGATTATCGCTACCCGCTGCCGAAGGGGGAGAGCGTCAACAGCGCTGACGAGCTGCGGGCCTTTAAGCCGCTGGCGATGACCGTGGCGGCCTTCGCCAAACAACTCAACTGCCTGAACATCCTGCACAGCGAACTGGGGCCGAACGTGCCCATCGTGGAGACGCTGTTCAATCCGCTGCAGACGCTGGTGCGCGCGGCGGGCGCGAGCGCGGCGCAGGTCGTCTTCGCCAACCCGCAGGCCGGCCATGCGGCGCTCGAAGCCATCACGCAGACGCTGATTGACTACGTGGCCGGCTGCCGCGAGGCAGGTATTACCGGCCTGTTCTATTCCATCAACGGCGCGGGCAGCCCCGAATCCGGCGGCCTGAATGCGGCGCAATTCGACGAGTTCGTCAAGCCGTATGACCTGCGCATCCTGCGGTCTGCCGCCGGCATGGTGCGCATCGCGCACGTGCACGGCTACCATCTGGAGTTCGGGCGCACGCTGGATTACCCGGTCGAGGCGTACAGCTGGTCGCACCGCCACACCGCGCCATCGCTGGCGGAAGCGCGCGAGCTGACCGGCGCGGCACTGATCGGCGGGATCGACGAGGTGGCGATATCGCACCAGTCGGTGGAAGACATCAGCGCGGATATCGAAGCTGCGGCGCGCGAGGCCGGCCCGCGCAAGCTGTTGATCGGCCCCGGATGTACCGTGCCGCCGGATACGCCCTACCGGCTGCAGGTCGCAGCTTCGCGCGCCGCACGCCGCATCAGCGCGCCTTGAGCGCCTGCTGGGTTTCCTGGAGCATGGCGCGTACGGGTAGTGTGCGCGGGAACTGGCGCATGTTTCGCCGCCTGGAATTCACGCTGTGGTACTTCCGGCATCCGCCCTGGGATACCGGCATCTCGCCGCCGGAATTGTTCGCCTTCATGCGCGAACATGCACCCGGGCGCGCGCTCGATCTGGGTTGCGGCACCGGCACTAACATCATCACGCTGGCGCAGCATGGCTGGCAGGCGACCGGCGTGGACTTTGCGCCTCCCGCCATCCGGCGCGCCAGGCGCAAGGCAGCCGCCGCCGGCGTGCAGGCAGACCTCCGTGTGAGCGACGTGACGCGCCTGCCGGGAATCAGCGGTCCGTTCGACCTGATCCTGGATATCGGTTGCTACCACGGCCTGCCGCTGGCCGGGCGCATGGCCTACCGCGGCCGTGTGCTCGAACTGCTGACGCCGGACGGCAGCCTGCTGCAGTACGTCCATCTGAGAGATGAGGCGGATAAACGTATGCACGGGCTGCGCGAGGATGAACTGAACCTCTTCGCACCGCAACTGCAACTGGCGCAGCGCGAGAATGGCCGCGAACGGGGCGGTTTATCTGCATGGCTGACGTTCCGGCGCGCCTGAATCACTCAACCGCACTGGCGGCGGAATAAACGAACAACTGTTAAGTCCGGCGGATGAACAGGTCTGGCAGACTTGCCGGGTTTCATCACTGCACGTCGAGGCTTCAGCCGGTGAACGCCGCCCGCTGAAGCGTCGGCTTCCCGAACGCGCCCTCGGTTTATAGCGCCGGTCAGTGTCAGTATTGGCGTACACTTGGCCTGATGTTTCGTAATCCGCTCGACAAGGCAGCCGCCGGTTTCATCGGCGCGCTGCTGCTTGGCATCGCCATCATCCTGGTGCGCGGCGACCAGGTAGGCGTACAGATCATCCGGCAGGCGCCGGCGAATCAGGCCAGCGGCGTGAGCACACGCTCACAACTGGCGTTCACCTTCAGCGAGCCGATGCCGGCTGCAGCGCTGCAAGGCCATATCGAGATCACACCGGCGCTCAGCGGCACCGTGCGCTGGAACGGCAGCACGGCCTTCTTCGTCCCGGCGCAGCCATTGCAATCGGATACACGCTACACGGTCACAATCAAGGCCGGTGCGGCCAGCGAGCGCGGGCGCCCCGTGCTGCGCGATGTCCACTGGTCGTTCACGACCGGCCACGCGCGCGTCGTCTACCTGTCGCCCGCGACCAGCATCGGCAACCTGTACGTCAGCGATGTCGGCCCGTCGGCTGCCGCGCGGCGCATCACCGATGAACCGCGCGGCGTGTTCGACTTCGCCGTCAGCCCCGACGGGCGCCGCATCGTCTACAGCGCCGTGCGCGACGACACCGGCGCGCGCGACCTGTGGGCGATTCATCCGGACGGCAGCGGGCGCGAGCGCATCGTGGCATGCGACGGGCAGGTCTGCCAGTCGCCCTCGTTCTCCGCCGACGGCGCGCGCATCGCCTTCGAGCGGCGCACGCTGGTGAAAGGCACGCTGGGCACCACACCCGGCCCAGCGCGGCTGTGGATTTACGACTTCACGAGCGGCAGCGCCGCGCCGCTGCTGAGCGATTCGCAGGCGCTGGGGAACCTGCCGCGCTGGGCGCCCGTCGGAGAGAAGCTGTCGTACTACGACCCGGTCGCCGGCGCCATCACAGTCATCGACACGGTCACCGGCGACCGCGTGCAAATGCCGAGTGTGCTGGGCGACTCCGGCACGTGGTCGCCCAACGGTGAGCAGTTGATTTACCCGGAGTTGAAGGCGCTGGACAACGGGCAGTTCGATCAGCTTCTGCGCGCCGACCTCGTCACCAACGTGATCACCGCCGTCATGCCGCTCAGCAGCACCAACGACTCGTCGGTGAACTGGTCGCCGCTGGGGACGTTGATCGCTTTCACGCGGCAGCATTACAGCGCCGTCGGCGCGGCCGGCGGCGTCATGCCGTTCGGGCCGCAGGTGTGGGTGGCCTCGCCGGAAGGGCAGAGCGCCCATGCCCTCACCGATGACCTCGGTTACGGTTACGGCGGGCTGGCCTGGAGTCCAGACGGCCAGTGGATTGTGGCGGTGCGCAATAATCTTCAGACGACTGATCCGAAACCGGAAGTCTGGCTGCTGCGCTGGGACGGCAGCCAGGTAG
>JAKALH010000011.1 GCA_021813225.1 Chloroflexota bacterium | reverse complement strand
GCACTTGTTGCAGAACGCCGCGCCTCCGGGATTGATGGCATTGCAGTTGGCGCACAAGACCGGGTCAGCCATGGCCTGATCGAGCGGCTTGGAGACTTCCTCGGTGAAACCGCGCGTCATCTGGTCGGCGCCTTTGCGGAACTCGTTGAGCGTGCGCGCCAGGTCGCGCCCCATCTGCGGCAGCCGCTCCGGCCCGAAGATGAGCAGCGCCACAATGACGACGACGATGATATGGATCGGTTGGATACCAAACATGACACCTGCCCCTGCATGGAATTATAACCGCCGGGCGGCGCCATTTTCGGGCGTCTCAGACCAGCGTGATCAATGTGAACAGGCCGTGCGCAACCAGCAGCGGCCACAGGTTGCGATTGCGCCAGTACAGGATGCCGAACAGGATTCCCATCGGCACGACGACGGCCAGCTCCACCGGCCCCTGCGACAGGTGCACAGCCAGCCGGATGAACGTGCTGGCGGTGATGGCGTAGAAGGCACCCTTATCCTTCAGCACGTGCAGCACATAGCCGAGGGTGATGAGTTCCTCGATGAAGGCGGCATCCACGGATGAGGCGATGGCGCCGAGAGGCGTAAGCTGGTTGCCGTAGTTGATGGCGGCCAGCGGCCCGCCGTTGATGCCGGACAGGACAATATACACGACGATTGAGATGACGCGGTAGGCGGCCAGCAGCGCCAGGCCCGCGAACAGCCCGCTCCATGCCGGCTTGATGGGCAGCAAGTCGGACAGTTTCCAGCCGCGCGCCTTCAAAAGCCCCAGCGTGAGGGCGACAGCCAGCATGTCAAGCAGCGCGTTGACGGCGGCAGCCTGGTCGGTCAACACGCGCGTGACCGTCCTGGCGTCGACGAACAGCGTCTGTGCGGAGTGCAGGAAAGCCTGCCCGACGCACAGGCCGATGATCAGGCTGAATTCCAGCCACAGCGGCATGCGGCTGGCTGCTTTCTGCAGGGCGCTGGTCGTGCCGGCCAGGCTGGGTCGGTAATCGACCATAGCTATAGCCCCTCTTCCGCATAGGCCCGCGCGATTGATTCATTCACCTGTTGTGCGCCGGGCAGGTTGGCGTTGCGATAGACGTGCGGGGCGATGCCGCGCCGAACCAGCAGGGCGCTGATTTCGGCTTCCAGCGCCCACATGATGTACACGAAGCTGAGGCCGGAACTGGCGCATACTTCCTCGTCCATGCCGTCGATCTTCAGCAGCGTATCCCCGGCCGGGCCACAATCGTCGATGACGAGATCGGCCACTTCGTACAGCCGCTTCCCGCTGGGATGCACCGGCTGCAGCGAGTTGCTGTAGGTGAGAGAGGTGATCGCCAGCACCGTGGCGCCGCGCGCCTTTGCGCCGATGGCCAGGCTGATGGGCATGCCGCGCGAGCCGGACACCGAGTGAATCATCATGATGTCGCCCGGGGCGATCTGGCATTTATCGAGGATGAAGTCGATGGGCACGTCGCCCTTACGATAGGCGACATAGTCGAACGCCGACGCTTCGCCGCTGCGGAAACGCGGCAGCGGCGACTGGTGGTGCACGTCCAGGTTGATCCTGATGGGGTTGAGGGCGATCAGGCCGCCGGTGCGCCCGACGAACTCTTCGCCGGTATGCCCCTGGTCGAGGAAGTGCCATACTTTTCTATCGGCCAGTGCGGCGGCGATGGCCTCCGCGGCGCGCCGGATGGCTTCGGTCTGCGTGCGGCGCACCGTCGCCAGCACCTGTTCGGCGGCGTCGAAATAGCGGTCAGCGGCAAGCGTGTCTATGGTGGCCTCCCTTTATCAGCGTTCTTTATTGTTAGAGGTGCGGCGCGGCGGGTAAATACACCGAGGCATACATAAAAGACGGTTTCGATGCTCTGGTTCATACGCCACCACTCGCATTGTTCATTTGACACTGCACGGCTTGCCTGTGCCAAACCGGCCCGCGACGCACCGCGACCGCCGCCGGATTCTCCGGTGCGGGGAGCATACATGGAAAAGTCAGGCGGGCGAAGGCTGAAATCCGTCACTTCCCGCGCAGGCCGCGTGACGACTCCAGGGTAATACCAGACCTGACACTAACGTGGAAAACAAAAAAGTCTGGCTTCCGAGGGGAAGCCAGACTCATACATACAAGCGCCGTCTAGCGGTGGTTGTCGCGCCAGATGCGGATCAGGTCCTTCAGGTCGACGCCCGCCTTGTTCAGCCAGGTCGCCACGACGTCCTGCCGGGTGGCGGCATTCCGAACGGTCGTGCGGGCTGATGCGGCATCGGTCACCTGCCCGTCGGTAAAACCGGCGTGTGCCTGCAGGATATCGGCCGCCGCTTCATGCGCGGTTCTTGCCTGCCCGACCTGGTCCCGGTAGCCTTCCAGGGCGGCTTTCAGGCCGCTGACGTCCTTGCCGCTGGATTGCTGCTTATCGATGAACGTCAGAGTGCGCGAAATGATGGTGCCCGTGTTCTCGATGCGCTTAGTCTGGCGCGCCTGCACCTTCAATTCGAGCGCGAAGAGCTTCTCCAGGCGTTGATTCGCCGTAGCAGTCTTCGTCGTGGGCGCAACCGTGGCCACGACAGGCGGGTTGTTCGTTTCTGCGCTGGCGATCAACGACGGCGCCAGCGCGGCGCCGCCGATCAACGCGGTCGCAATCAGACCGCTGGCTGCCATTTTCTTTAATAGACTGGGTATGATCATTTCATTTTCTCCTTTGTTTTATCGGCCATCCGTCAATGCCGACACTGGAGATGATGACGCCGGCCTGTAACAGCGGTATTGTGCGGATGTAAAAACGAGGTAAGAAAGCGGGAATCGTGTGCCGCTACAGCTTGACAATGCCCTGCCGCACCGCCTTGATGACAACCTGCGTGCGGTCATTGGCGTGCAGTTTTTCCATGATGCTGCTGACGTAGTTCTTGACCGTGCCCTCGCTGAGGAAGAGTTTCTGCGCGATGTCTTTGTTGCCCAGTCCTTGCGCGATGTGCCCCAGCACTTCGGTCTCGCGTTCGGTCAGGGCTTCCATCACCGGTTCATCGGCGCGCTGCGCCGGGACCCACGGCGACGGCGGGGCGCTCATGCGGCGGAATTCCGCCATCACCTTGCGCGCGATGGCCGGATCGAGTTGCGATTCGCCGCGGTGCACGCCGCGGATGGCATTGGCCAGGTCGTCGGTGCCGGCGTCCTTCAGCAGGTAGGCCTGCGCGCCGGCCCGTATGCCTTCGAATACCCAGTCGTCGATATCGTAAGTGGTGAGGATGATGACCTGGGTCTGCGGCAGTTCGCCGGTGATGGTGCGCGTGGCCAGGATGCCGTTCATGTTGGGCATCTTCACATCCATCAGCACCACATCCGGATGCAGTTCGCGGGCGATACGCACGGCTTCTTCTCCGTCGCAGGCCTGCCCCACCGTGACGATGTCTTCCTGGTTGTCCAGGATCACGGCCAGCCCCTGCCGGATAATTTCCTGGTCGTCGGCGATCAGGACCCTGATTTTGCTCATCGGTTATTGCCGCGCCGTGGCGCAGCATAGCCTTATTATCATCCAGCCCGGCACTGATGAGGCTCAGCGCGAGACGGTGATCATTGCCAGCGGCACGCCATCGGCGCCGGTCTCGGTGTGCAGACGTGAGCCGTCCGACGGATGATACAGCCCGATGATCAATTCATATCGACCCGGCGGGAGCGCGTAGGGGATCAGCATCGCGTTGCGGTCGGCGACAGGATGCGCCGGCGTCCAGGTGGTGTTTGGCGCCAGGCCGTTGACGGCATCGCCGTCAGCCTGCGCCACCAACTGCCCGGACGGCCCGACGAGGTGCACATAAATCTGCACATATTCGGTCTGTGGCTGCAATGCCGTCCAGGTCAGTTGGTCGGCAACTGTATCGCCGGACCGCACGGTGGTGTCTATCGGCGAGTAGTTCAGCCGAATACTGCCGTTAAAAGTAGCGGATGCCGTGGCTGGCGGCGCGTCACGCACGCCGGCGAGAAAGCGGGTATCGAACAGCAGCACCGTCGTTGCGCCGGCGGTGTGGCGCCATGCATAGGCTGCATTGCGTTTCAGCCACACCACCGAGAGCGTATCGGGAGCGTCGGGGTTGCGCCGGAAATTCAGGCTCCAGATACGGGTATGCTCCTGGGCAACAGGCGCCAGCAGCTCGTCAACGGTTTCGGGGCTGTAGGTTTCGTCCACCCACTCCAGCTTTGTGACGGTCTCAGGCGCGTAGCTGTCGAACATGCCTTCCATCCAGATGTAAGTCCCCAGCGCTGCGTCGCCATGTTGAATGTACGGGCGCATGGCGGCAACCAGCGGGCGGAAGTCGTTCTGGCTGTCGATGGGCGCGCTGTAGAAGATGAGGTTGCCCGCCAGGAATACGCCGGCCGTCAACGCCAGCGGCGCCCAGCGCTGTGCGTTCGGGAACACGCCAGCCGCTCGTTTCAGCGCGATGGCGTTGCCGGCCAGCAGGGCGAACAGGCTCGGCAAAGCGAACAGCAGGAAGCGCGGGAAGAAAAACGTGACGCGCTGCTGTATGATCATCGCCCCGGCCAGAGGCACCACAAAAGCGGCGCCGAACCAGAATGCGCCCCGCGCCGGCGTTGTCCCTTCGCGCAACCGCCACAGCCGCCGTGCGCCGATCAGTGCGAGCATCGTGACAAGTAACGCGCACAACAGTGCGGGCGCCTCAGCCATGAACTGCCCGGCGCTCATCTCAGTGAGAATGCGCCTGAGCGCGTCGAACAGGGCGGGCGGCTGGAATTTGGTGGAAGAACGCGCCGTGCTGCGCATCAGCGAATCCAGCATCAGCAGAATCCATGCGCCGATGGGCAGGCCGGCCAGCACCTGCGCTGCCAGCCCCCAACCGATGCAGATGGCATCCGCGCGCGACCGCCGCACCAGGCGGCGCACCATGTCGAAGCGCGCCCCAAGCGCCCACAGCCACTGCGTGGGCAGCAGAAACAGCATGTAATAGTGTGTGGTGAGTGCGAGTGCAGTAACGACGACATAGGCTAGAAACGCCCGGCGGCGATGCGGCGCGCGCGGCGCGAACAGGACGATCCACGCCCACCACGACAGCATGGCAAGCCCGGCGCCCATGGCATATCCTTTGGCCTGCTGCGCGTAGTCGATGGCGTAGGGCGAAATGGCGAGCAGCGTTGCCGCGATCAGGCTTGGCGCGCGCGGCAGGCGCAGTGTGCGCAGGATGCGGTACAGCCCCGCCACAGCCAGCACGCTGAAGAAGACCGAAAAGATGCGGATGGACAGCGCAGACGGCCCCGCCAGGGCCATCCACACCCCCAGGGCCATGCGGTGTCCCGGCGGGTCATTGTCGAATGTCTCGCGCGTGATGCGTAGGATGTCGGTCGGCGAGCGATGCCCCATCGTGACGTTGATGCCCTCGTCGAAATGCAGCGGGCGGCGCTCCACGTCGATGACCCGCAGCACGAAGGCCGCCAGCAGGAGCGCCGTCGCCAGCCAGCCGATTCTGGTTCTGCCTCGCATCAGGTTTCGGCCTGCGGCGGCGCGTCAGGCTGATCCGGCCCGGAGACCGCAGCGGCGCCGGACTGCAGCGAGCGCATACGATACATGATCTCCTCCAGCAGATAACGGTTTTCACGCATGCGGTCCGCAATGATACCTGTGATGAGCAGCAGCAGGCCGATCACGATGGAGATGGTGCCGACTACCAGCGACTGCACGCGCCCGATAAACTGCCCGCCCTGCTGTGCGGCAAACACCACCAGCCGCGCCACCAGGATGCTACCGACCGCCAGGAACGGCAGCGCCAGTACGGTGAAAGTCTTAAGCGGTTCATAGGTGATGTAGGTGCGCACCAGGATGGCGGCCTGACTCCTCATGAAATGCAGCATGCCGCGATGCAGCCGCGAGGGGCGGGTCGTCTCGCGCGCGCGTATCGGCACGCTGCTGACCGCCAGGCCCAGTTTGCCGGCCTGAATCAAGGTCTGCACGGTATAGGAGAACGTGCTGGTGACGAACAGGCGCAGGGCGGCTTCGCGGGAGTAGGCGCGGAATCCCGACACCGCGTCGGGCACATCCACGCCGGACGCCGTCTGGACGACCCGGCTGCCCAGCCACTGGAAGAAGCGCTTGGCGGGCGTGAAGTGCGCCATCGTCTGCACCTGGCGGTCGCCGATGACGACGTCCGCCTGTTGCGCCGCGATGGGGCGAATCAACTCTGCGATGTCGGCGGCGTCGTACTGGCCGTCGGCGTCGATGTTGACGATGATATCCGCGCCCAGCGCCAGGCAATTGTCGATGCCGGTCTGGAAGGCGCGCGCCAGTCCTTTGTTGTGGTGATGGCGGACGATCAGGTCGGCGCCGGCCTGCGCGGCGACCAGCGCCGTGTTGTCCGTAGAGCCGTCGTCCACGACGAGGACCTGCACGGAAACGGCGCCCGCGACGTCGCGCGGGATGTCGTGGATGACCTGCGCGATCGTTTCCTGCTCGTTTAGTGCGCAGATCTGCACGAACAATCGCAGCGGGCGATCGCTCAACCGGGTAGGGAGTTGCGGCGCAGATGGCTGTATGAGCGTTGTCATTGGATTGTCCCGTTGGCGCGGCGGCGGTCGCCGCTCAATGCCAGCCAGGCAGGCAGGCCGCACACCGCCGATGTGAGGATGATTAAAGTATTCACGGCGAACCCGCTGCTGATAGCCAGTGTGGTCGGAAACCCGATCAACGTGAAACCGGCCGTCCAGCCGACCTCGTGCGCCCCCCAGCCGCCGATGGATGAGAAAGGCACGGCCTTCGACAGGATGCCGAATGTCGAACCGAGCACGGACTGGTTCAGGCGCACGTCGATGCCCAGGCTGCGCAGCAGGACAAATATCCAGCCGAAAGTGAGCAGCCAGATGACCAGCGAGGTGAGGAACACCCCGGCGTAGATGCGCGGGGCGCGCAGCCGCACGAACGCATCCGCGGCCAGCCGGCCCTCATGTTCGATGAATTCGATCAGCCCGGCCTTGTGAGTGAACCACACCAGCCGGACCAGCGCGCGCACCAGGTAAGTGCCCAGCCACGGCAACAGAGCCGTGATGACGACAGCCGCCGCCAGGATGGCCGTAACGGCCCACAGGATGGGCGATGCCCCGGCGGCGCCGCTGTAAATGGCGGCAAACACGAAGATGATGGCGACGAGCATGGTATCGAATACGCGCATGATGACCATCACGGCTGAACTGGTCCCCCAGCTCAGGCCCAGGCGCTCATGGGCCGCCCAGACGAATATGGGTTCCCCGGCGCGCGCCGGCAACACGTTATTGCCGAAGCTGGACGCCAGCACCGGCGTCAGCAGCGCGCGAGTATCCCGATAAGGCAGATCGCAGATGCGCACGACGCGCAGGGCGCGTATCACGTTGTTCAGCAGATATATGACCGCACCCAGCAGCACACCGGTCAAATCCACATGCATCAGCAGATCTACCAGCGTACGCAGTTGTATCTGAGCCAGCAGGAATATGACCAGCGCCAGCGTAACCGTCCACTGCAATATCGTTTTCCAGCGCGCTGCAACGTATTTCAGCACCGATGTTCCTCTGTCCAGTATGTGCCGCGATGACGCCCCGTATCCCTGCGAAAATAGCAGCCGGCGTCAGTTCTGGCGAATGGTAACCGATACCGTCGTGCCGGAACCGACGACGCTGTCGATGCGCAGGTGCGCGTCGATGAGTTCGGCGCGCTCGCGCATGCCGCGCAGGCCGAATCGCTCGTCATCCAGCGATGAGACGTCGAACCCCACGCCGTCATCCTGGACGCGTATTGTCAGCATCCGGTCGGGCAGGGGCGTCTGTTCCATGTACACGCTAATGTGCGTGGCGTTGGCGTGCCGTTCGATGTTGTTCAGCGCCTCCTGGACGATGCGCAACAACGTCTCCGCGCGGGTATTATCCAGTTGCGGGTCGTCGCCGCTGCGCTCATAGGATACCGGCAGGCCGCTGCGCTGCCCCAGCAGTTCGACCTGCCGCTGCAGAGCGCTGCTCAGTCCCATTTCCTCGACCATGTTGGCGCGCAGGTCGCTGATGGCGGCGCGCGCGTCTTCCAGTCCCTGGCGGGCCACCGCCTGCACGCGCGCCAGCTCGCGCCGCGCGGCGGCCGGGTCTTTATCCAGCAGCGTATCCACGACCTTGGCCTGCACCACCAGGCCCGCCAGCGTGTGCGCCAGGGTATCGTGCAGGTCGCGCGACAGGCGCACGCGCTCGCGCGTGGCGGCCAGTTGTTCGCGCACCAGGCTCTGCTCGGCCAGCTTGCGGTTGGCCGCTTCCAGCTCGGTCTGTTCGGCGCGCTGCTGGTCAGCCAGCGTCGCCACGAAGTAGGTGGTGATGAGAACGACGAGGGCCTGCGCCCCGAAGACGCCGACGTTCAAGCGCCATTGCGTAAATTCCGGCGCGCCGGTTGAGATCGTGCTCAACATGATCATCGCCATCGTGAAGACGGCCCAGCGCCATGCACGGCGCCGGCCGTCAATCCATGCGCCCAGCAGCGCGGGGATGGAAATGAACAGCAATGGGACACTCAACGGCAACCGCATCAACATCCACTCCGGCAGGCCGCCCGGGATGTGCCGGAAGAATGCGCCCTCGCCGATGCCCAGCCTGGGGCCGACCATCTGGAACCCCAGCCGGCTGATCAGGGCTTCCAGCGCCTCGACGGCGATGGCCGCCACCAGCAGCGAGCGGACAAAACGCGAACTGTTCCAGCCGCGCAACGGCGCTGTGAACACGATCAACAGCAGAATCAGCGACGGGATGACGGCGACCAGGTCCACCAGAACAGGGGTCGCCAGGGGCAGGAACGTCAATGCCACCATCGCCCCGATGATCGACGTGGCAACGCGCAACAACAGCGTCAGACGGACCAGCGCGATGACTTGCTTCATAGCAGGCATTTGCCGGGATGCCAGAGGCGCAGAGTTTTCCCTTTCGCTCTGCGCCCCAGGTGACCATTGTATTACAGCCACTGCCTGCAGCCTGTAAATGGCGCTACTCGTAACGCAGCGCCTCGACCGGTTCCAGCCGGGCAGCGCGCCAGGCCGGGTAAAAGCCGAACAGCACGCCGATCAGCACCGATACACTGAACGCGATCAGCACCGACGTCGGTTCGATAACCGGCGATACGCTGGTCTGCACGCTGTTGACCACCGCCACGAGGATAATCGACAACACGATGCCCAGGATGCCCGCCGCCATAGTCACCGTCAGCGCCTCGATCAGGAACTGCAGGTGGATGGCGGTCGGTTGCGCCCCGATGGCCTTGCGAACGCCGATCTCGCGCGTGCGCTCGGTCACGCTCACCAGCATGATGTTCATGATGCCGATGCCGCCCACCAGCAGCGAAATCGCGCCGATAGCGCCCAGGAAGGCCGTGAGCGTCCCGACGACGGTGTTCAGCGTCTGCACCAGCGAGGCCTGGTCGAAGATGCGAAAGTCGTCCGGCTGGCCGATGATGATGCCGTGGCGCTTGCGCAGCACGGCGGCGACCTCGTTCAACGCGGCTGTGCTCTGGCCGGTGGAAGCCGCCTCGACGGTGATGTTCGAGATCGACTTCAGGCCGGCTGGCCGGTGGACGAACAGTTTCTCCATGGCAACGGTCAGCGGGACGAAAGCGCTGTCGTCGGTGCCGCCGAAACCGGTGCCGCCCTTCGTCTCCAGGACGCCGATGACCTTGAACGGCACAGAGCCGATCAGGAACGACTGGCCGATGGCCGGCTGGTTTCCAAACAGGTTTTGCGCCAGCGTCGGGCCGATCACGGCGACGCGCAGGCGCTGATCGACATCGCTCTGCGTAAAGGCCGCGCCGGACGCCACGGTGACGTTCTTCATCGGGAAATAGCCCGGCAACGTCCCGATGATTTCCGGTGTGTCCTTATTGGTGCCGGCGGAGACCGTGGCATTGCCGTTCAACTGCGCCACCACGCGGATGGCGTCGGGCACGTTCAATCGATCCGCCAGCGCTGTGGCGTCATCGATGGTCAGGCGCGCATTGGCAACCTGCCGGTTGGGAGAGATATTCAACAGATTCGATCCCATCGACGTAATCTGGCTGTCGATGGAAGTCTGCACGCCCGAACCGAGCGCCAGCAGTGTGACGACCGCCGCGACGCCGATGATGACGCCCAGCATGGTCAGAAAAGTGCGCATTTTATTCGTCGTCAGGCTTTCAAACGCCGTCTCGACAAGTTCAAGTAAGCTCATAACACACTCCTATCCATTCGCGCCCGACTACCGCGCCAGCCCGATTGGCTTATCCAGTTGCGGCTTTTTCCTGGGTCGCCGCGTAAGCATGCCGACGATGATGCCGTATGCGGCGACGTGCATCACAAGCAGCGAGGCGGTCTCCACCCACGGCGACTGGCGCACCAAAGTGCCGTTGTTGTTAGCCCGGTTGCCGCCCAGGAAGCCGAACGGGCCGCGGACGCGGAAACCGCCGGCGGAACGGGGATTGCCGCCGGAAGTGCTCGCGACGTCATTGCGTGCTAAGGCCGCCCGCTGCGCGCCGAAAAACAGCGGGAGCGGGTTGAACACGCCGGCGCCGTAGGCAATGCCGGGCGCCAGGGACAGCACCAGCGCGGCCAGGGCGATGATGCGGAACAGCCACACCGGGCGTTTGGCAAAACGGTTGACTACGGCGTATACGATCGTCGCCCCCAGCGTGCCGGCGACGGTCAGGATGGCCACCGGGGCCAGTTGCGACATGGGCAGGCGGATGCTGAAGATGATATCCGCCAGTTGGCTGATGATGATATTGGCCACGGTCGCCAGGACGATTCCCAGCAGGCCCATCAGAGCCAGCCGTTTGAACGACATCGGACCGTCGGCTCTGGCGGCTTTCTTCCGCGATGCGTCGGCCTGAATGTCCGCGGCGACAACGGTATCCGTACCCGGCTCAGGGTCCGGCTCCTGGTGCTGCAGCAGTTGCTGTGCGAACAGGTCGGCGCTCATAGCCTGCTGGCGCGAGATATCGCTTTCGATGCAGCCGTCGCGAATGGTGATGATGCGGTGGGCGCGCCGCGCCACGTTGGGGTCGTGCGTCACGACGATCACCGTGATGCCGCGCTCCCGCTGCAACTGCTCGAACAGGTCGAGAATTTCGCGCCCCGTCTTCTGGTCCAGCGCGCCGGTCGGCTCGTCGGCCAGCAGGATATTCGGCTCGTTGACCAGCGCGCGGGCGATGGCCACGCGCTGCTGCTGGCCGCCGGAGAGTTCAGTGGGCTTGTGATGCAGGCGGTTTGCCAGCCCGACCGACGTCATGGCCGCCACCGCGCGGTTGTGGCGTTCCGATGCCCTCACGCCGCCGTAGCGGGCGGGCAGCTCTACATTGCGTATCGCGCTGGCTCTGCCCAGCAAGTTGAAGTTCTGGAAGACCAGCCCGATGTTTTTGTTGCGCACTGTAGCCAACTGGCTCTCGCGCAAGCGGCTCACCAGCTCGCCGTTCAGCGTATAGGTCCCGGCAGTCGGAATGTCCAGGCAGCCCAGGATGTTCATCAATGTGCTTTTGCCGCTGCCCGAAGGGCCTATGATGGCGACGTACTCGCCATCATCGATTTTCAGGCTCACATCCTGGAGCGCGTGCACGACCTCGTCGCCCATGTGATAGTACTTGCTGATGTTCTTAAGCTCGATCATCTCAGTTGCCTCCCGGCTAACCACCGCCGCCGGGTCCGACGAAACGGGGTGCGCCGATATTGGCTGAGCCGGCGCCCGGGACGATCAGCGTATCGCCGGGTTTGACGCCGCTGAGCGCCTGCACCTCATTCGTGCCGCGGAAGCCGATTGTAATGGGCACCGTCGACACCGAACCGTCAGCATTGAGGCGCTGCACGCTGTAGGTCTGCGCCTGCGTGTTCACGATCAGGGCGCTATCGGGCACCAGCGTGGCGTTATCGGCGCGCTGCGTCTCGATCTGCGACGTGCCGCTCATGCCCAGCAGCACCACCGGCGCCGTGCCGTCGGCCAGCTTGGCGCTGCCGATGGACAGATACACCAGGAAGGTCACGATACTGCCGTTGGTCGTGCCGGCGGCGTCAACCCGCTCCACCTTGGCGGGTATCTGCAGGTTGGGGTAAGTTTGCAGTTGCACGATGGCGTTCTCGCCGACTCTAACGTTGCCCAGGTCGGCTTCATCGACGTTGACCTTGAATCGCGGTACTGCGAAGTCGGCGACTTCGATGGCGACCCCGCTCCCGATGCTGGAGCCGACGTCAATATTCACGGCGGATACCATACCGTCAAAAGGCGCCCGGAGCGCCGAATCGGTCACGGCTTTTTGGGCCTGCTGCCATGCCAGATACGCCTGATCCATTTTGGACTTGGCCTGCAGGACGGCTGTATCCGTTGGCGTCAGATTAGCCAGGTTGGCTTTGGCCTGTTCCAGCGTCTGCCTGGCGGCTGCAATCTTTCCCTCCGCCGACCCAAGGTTGGCCAGGTTGGCCTGCGCCGATGCCAGTTGCGCTTTGGCGGACGCAACGGCGGAAGCGGTGGCCGGCTCGAACAGTTTGTCGTAGGCGGCTTTTGCGGCGTTGTAGTTATTGGTAGCCTGTTCCAGGTTCAGGCCCGCGGAAGTGCCGCCGATGCCCGCTGGGTTGCGCTTGAAAGCGCTGTCGTAGGCGGCCTGCGCCTGGTCGAGCGCGGCCTTGGCGTTCAGCATGGCTGCCTGCGCCGAGGCCACATCGTTCTGATTGGGCGGTGTGGAAAGCTGGGTCAGCGCTGCATGGGCGCTCTGAACCTGAGCATATGCCGAACCCAGGTCGGCGCCGGACGAACTCAGTGTGGTGCTGTAGGCCGCCTGAGCCGAGACGACAGCCGCCTGGGCCGCCCGCAGGTTCTCAGGCGTCGGCCCGGCGATGGTCTGGCTGTACGCCGCCTGCGCGTTGATGTAGCTGGCGTAGGCCTGCTGGGCGGTGAGTGCAAGGTCGCTGGTATCGATAGTAGCCAGCACCTGACCTGCCTTGACCTGATCGCCGACTTTCACGTTGACCGTCTTGACCGTGCCCGCGTGGGGGAATGCCAGTTGGGCGGTGGCGTGCGCCACAACGGTTCCGGTGCCGATAATATGGTTGCTGATGGTGCCAGACGCGACCTTGACGCGCTGTCCGGTCGCCTGCGCGCCCGCCGTGCGCTGGGCGGTTGACCCAGGCGCGGCACAAGCGGCGACAAGGGCTGTTGTCAACAGCAGACCAACCGCTACGATAGGAAGTTTTTTCTGGTTCATATTCATCCTCTAGATGTTCTGCGCGACATCATAGACAGTTATGCTCAGGGCTGCCAGTAGCCATAGTCACTTCGCGCAGTGACCGGAGTCATGCACCGCCAGCGGCTACGTCTGGCTGCCCCAATCCGCCAAAACGTCATACAATTAACGCAGGGATGTTGTCATAATCATTCTGTAAGGAGGTCGCCTCAACGAAGGCGTGAAATTCTACCGAGCACTGGATCAATGTCAGTTCTTGTTCAACGCTCAGGGCAGGCCAGCAGCAGCCGCAAATCGAATGCGCCTGCCTTGTTCGGTAATGTCTTTCTATATCGCCTTGTCTGGAAGGAGTGAAAGCATGAACGCATTGTCCATGGATGAACTGAAAAGTCTGGTCGAAAAGAGGAGCGGACCATTTGTAACGATTTCGTTGCCCACCCAGCGGGCGGGTGTGGAAACCCGCCAGAACCCCATTCGTTTCCGCAAGCTGCTCCACAGCGCCGAGGAAAGTCTCATTGCCGGCGGATTGAAGCCGGTGGATACGCAGCTTCTGCTGGCGCCCGCCCGAAAATTGCTGGAGGACCCCCTGTACTGGCAGCATCAGGACGAGGGCCTGGCTGTATACATCGCTCCCGGCTTCCTGCGGCACTACAAGCTGCCAGTTAAACCCGATGAACGGGTCGTTGTCGCCGATCGTTTCCACATCAAGCCGATTCTGAACATGCTCAGCGGCGAACGGCGCTTCCACATCCTCGCCATCAGTCAGAATCGGGTGCGCCTGTTGAAGGCGCATCCCGGCGGCGCCCGCGAAGTGGAGTTTAAAGGCGTCCCGGCCAGCCTCGACGAAGCCATGAAATATGACCTGACGGAGAAGCAACTGCAGTTTCGCACGTTGACCAACACCCGGCCGGGCAAAGGCGACGCCGTGTTCTACGGCCTGGGCGCGCCTTCCGACCTCACCAAGGAGCGCATCCTGCAGTACTTCCATCAGATAGACAACGGCCTGTGCCGATTGCTCAGGGACCAGCGCACACCGCTGGTATTTGCGGGTGTGGATTACCTGTTCCCCATGTACCGGGAGGTGAACACTTACGACGGGCTGATGGATCGGGCGATCAGCGGCAACCCGGACGGCATGGGGCCGGATGAACTGCACAAACGCGCCTGGGCGATCGTGCAGCCGCACTTTGAGAAGACGCGCCTGGAGGCGGCCGACAACTATCACAAACTGGCTGGCACGCCGCGTGTCTCGAACAAAATCAGCCAGGTGGCGCCGGCCGCCCACCAGGGGCGCGTCGAGGTGCTGTTTGTGCAGACGGGCGCCCTGGCATGGGGTTCCTATGCGCCGGAAGTCGGCGCGATGCACGAATATGAGACGCATCAACCCGGCAGCGAGGATATGCTGGACTTTGCGGCCGTGCATACGTTGTTGAACGGCGGCACGGTCTAT
This sequence comes from Chloroflexota bacterium, assembly GCA_021813225.1. GTDB lineage: Bacteria > Chloroflexota > Anaerolineae > J036 > Brachytrichaceae > CAIXPS01. The sequence continues at coordinate 3,205 of JAKALH010000011.1, read as the reverse complement.
GCCTTAGACGGGCCGCAGATGCCGAACGGCTCTTCGGTTGCCGCGGTTTTCCGCTACTGAATCACGCCCGCCGTGGATACCGGCTCCCGACCTGCGCAGGTCGGGAGCCGGTTTTTCTATTGCCTTATGCAGACGGGCGGATTGCATGCCATAATCTGCGGCATGGATATCTCATCCCTGATCGCCGAACTTGACAATCCGAACAGCGTCGAGCGCCGCCGTGCGCGCATCGAATTGATCCAGTTACAGGCCGCCGCCGTGCCCGCATTGACCGGTTTGTTAACCGATCCGCGCCAGCGCGTGCGCTGGGAGGCTGCCAAGGCGCTGGAGGTTATCGACGACCCCTCGACAGCGCCGGCGTTCATCAAGGCGCTGGAGGATGAGGATGCCGGCATACGCTGGCTGGCGGCAGAGGCACTGGGCAGGATGGGCGCAATCGGCCTGCGACTGCTGCTGTCGAAATTGATCTCCGATACCGGCAGCGGCTGGCTGCGCGAAGGCGCGCATCACGCTCTGCACTTCTACAACGGCATGCTCAGCCCGCAACTGGAGCAACTGTTGCGCGCGCTTGAGGATAAAACGAACGCCGAATCCGTGCCCTGGGCAGCCGGCATCGCGCTGCAGTCGCTGGAGCAGCCAGACCCGCATACGCTTTCGGCGTAGCGCAGGTCGGCAACACGGCATCGGCCGTGCGGCGGCTGCCCGCCGATGCGATCTGCCGCACCGCGCGTAATTGGGTGGCGCAGACTGCCTTGCATCTGGCTATACTGGACAATATGAGCACCGCGCTGCAACTGATCCTGCAACTCGCCCTATTAATCTTGGCCGCAAAAGCAGCCGGCCTGATCAGCGTGCGGCTCAGACAACCCGCCGTGCTGGGCGAGTTGCTGGCTGGTCTTGTGCTGGGGCCCAGTATGCTGGATATCTTCCACTGGCCGCTATTCCCCTCGCCGGGGGTGAGCGAAGAAATTGTGCTTGAGCTGGCCGAAATCGGTGTGATTCTGCTGATGTTCATGGCCGGTATGGAAGTCGATGTGCATGAGATGCTGCATGCCGGGCGGGCCGCGGTGAGCGCGGGGATTTTTGGCATCGTGGTGCCGCTGCTGCTGGGCGGCCTCGGCGCTGTGCTGTTCCAGCACGATATCTCAGGCAGTCTGTTCATCGGCCTGATTCTGACGGCAACCAGCGTCAGCATCTCGGCACAGACGCTGCTCGAACTCGGCGTTATCAGAAGCCGCGAGGGCCTGGCGATGCTGGGCGCCGCAGTCGTCGACGATGTGCTGGTCATCGTGGCGCTCTCGATCTTTCTGGCCGTCCTCGGATCCAGCGGCGCGGGAGCCATCGCCGGCGTCATCATCCGCATGGCGCTGTTCTTCGCCCTTGCCATCCCCATCGGCCTGTGGCTGTTGCCGCACCTGACTTATCGGATCGAGCGCCTGCCGATCAGCGCCGGCGTGGTGTCATGGGCGATTGTGGCTACGCTGCTCTTTGCGTTCGCCGCCGAGGAGTTCGGACAGGTGGCGGCAATCACCGGCGCGTTCCTGGCCGGGGTTTTCTTCGGGCGGACACGGTTGCGGCACGAGATTATGACCGGGATGCACACCATCGCATACGCCTTTTTCGTGCCCCTTTTCCTGGTCAGCATCGGGCTGAAGGCCGATGCTCGCAGCCTGAGCGGCTCTGCCATTGCCTTTATGCTGGTCATCTCCGCCATCGCGGTCGCATCAAAAGTGATCGGCGCAGGTTTTGGCTCGAGACTGGCGGGGATGCGCTGGGGCGAATCGTTGCGCGTGGGCGTCGGAATGGTCTCACGCGGAGAGGTTGGCTTGATAGTTGCATCCATCGGCTTGAAAGAGGGATTGATTGACGACGGGGTGTTCGTGTCCATGGTGATGATGATCCTGGCGACAACGCTTCTGACGCCGTTTCTGTTGCGGCGGGTCTTCCCGCGTCATACCAATGCCGATTCAGAGGAGCATGCGCATGGCGACAAACTTGCTGGTGTTAGTGATTGATAACCCGGATATCGAGGGCGATATTCTGGCGGCCTGGGAAGAGGCCGGCGTGCCGGGCATCACCGTGCTGGACAGCCAGGGCAGCCACCGCGAAGAGGACGGCGGGCGCGACGACCTGCCATTGATCGTGTCGCTGCGCACGGTGCTCTCGACCGAGGAAAGCAACAACCGCACCTTGTTCAGCGTTATCGATGACGAGGCGGTGTTGGCGCAGGCGATTGAAGCGGCGCAGTCGATCATCGGCGACTTCACACATCGCCACACGGGCATCATGTTCGTCGTGCCGGTATCGGCGGCGTGGGGAGTGTTAAAGGTCAGGCCGAGGAAGCGCTGACGCGCCCGCCAGCGCGCACTTCTCTGTGAGGGTATGAAGACCCTGGCATGTGACATTTTAGTGAAATGCAAAAAGTCGGTAGAGGAGATCATGCGTATAAATCACTTGAGCAGTGAACTCCTGTTTATTGGACAAGTGTTGATTATTGAACCAGCTATACACCTTTCCACGCCAGCACCTGCGTCGATCCAGATTACGCCATCGAGGTAAGGGGAGCTGCCTCAAGGACAACATGCTCAAAGGTCCACATGTGCTCGGCGAACTGCAGCGGCCACGCCTGACTGTGGCTGGTTCACGCGCGCCCGCCGCGAATTGACTCATCTCCCGCCCGTGAGTACAATGTAGGCACATCGTATTCGTGAGAAGGATTTATGAGCGCAGTAAAGACCCCCATTATCAAGATCGGCAACTCGCGCGGTATCCGCATTCCCAAGCTGCTGATCGACCAGGTTGGGCTGGGCAATGAAGTAGAAATTACCGTACAGCGCGACCAACTGGTCATCCGCCCCACCTCTCGCCCGCGCTATGGCTGGGACGAGCAGTTTCGCGCTATGGCCAGCCACAGCGATGACCTGCTGCTCGACGAGCTGACACCCACCCAGTGGGATGTGAGCGAGTGGAAATGGTAGTCAAACGCTTCGACGTCTACCTGGTCGGTCTTGATCCAACGGCGGGGAGTGAAATCAAAAAAACGCGGCCTTGTCTCATCATTTCCCCCGACGAGATGAATCGATATATCGCAACGGTCATTGTGGCACCCATGACCACGCAGGGACAAGCTTATCCAACTCGTGTAGCCTGCCGCTTCCAGGGCAGGGAGGGTCAGGTTGTTCTTGATCAGATACGCACTATTGAC
>JAKALH010000361.1 GCA_021813225.1 Chloroflexota bacterium | reverse complement strand
CAGCGCCCTGCGCCAGCGCCCGGTCAGCCAGTTCTTCCCCAAGTTCATGCGGGTGTGCGCCTTCGCCCTGCACGCGGATGACGCGCCGGCCATCCGCCGAGGCTACCAGACCGCTGAGCGACAGCACATCCGGACGTGTGGCGCTCTGCCGGGCATAGGCGGCCACCGGCGCGGAACAACCGCCGCCCAGCGCATTCAGGAAGCTGCGTTCGGCGCTGACCGCCGCACGGGCGGGCGCATCGTCGATGGCCGCCAGCATCTTGCGGAGTTCGATATCCTCTTCGCGGCACTGCACAGCCAGCGCGGCCTGGCCGGGCGCGGGCAGCATCACATCCAGCGGCAGGTACTCGGTCACATGCTCCAGCAGGCCCAGGCGCGCCAGCCCCGCGGCAGCCAGCACGACGGCATCGTACTCGCCTTCGCCGGCCTTGCGGATGCGCGTATCCACATTGCCGCGTATGGGCAGCAGCGTGAGGTCAGGGCGTGCAGCGGCCAGTTGCGCCGACCGGCGCAGGCTGGATGTGCCGACGCGTGCGCCATGCGGCAGCGTCGCCAGCGTGTAGCCGCGCCCCGATACCAGCACATCACGGGCATCTTCGCGCGCGCTGATGGCGGCAATGACCAGCCCGCCGGCATTGCTGATCGGCAGGTCCTTCAGCGAGTGCACGGCGAAATCGATGCGCGTGCTGCGCAGGGCCGACTCGATCTGATCGGTGAATACCCCCTTGCCGCCGATCTCGGGCAGCGATTGCCCCAGGTTGCGGTCGACGGTGGTCGTAATCGACGTCGTTTCGCAGCGTATCCACGGCCAGGCCTGCTGCAACTGCGCAATGATCTGGCAGGTCTGACGCTGAGCCAGTTGCGAAGGCCGCGCGCCGGCGATGAGGGTGTGAGTTGTGGCAGTTCTTATCACGATTTGTCTGCATCCGTAAAGGGCGGGGTCTCGCTATTCAGCCCGAACAGGTAGCGCATCGACTGGGCGTACTCCGCGGCGTGCCCGTCCTCGGCCGCTGCGCGCAGGCGCGCGGTTGGTTCATGCAGCAGCTTGTTGACCATGGAGCGGGTCATGCTCTGTATATAGGCGCGCGTTTCGTCGTCGAGGCCCTGCAGGCGCTGCATGCTGCGCTCCAGTTCACGCCGGCGGATTTCCTCGGCCTTCTTGTGCAGGCCGGCAATCACGGGGCGAATCTCCGCATCGCGCAGCCACGCGGCGACGCCGGCCAATTCTTCGTCTACGATAGCCTCGACGCCGGGTACCTGCGCCTGGCGCTCGCTGAGGGAAGCATCGACACACGATTGCAGGTCGTCGAGGTTCAGCAGGCGTACGCCGGGCACCTCGGCAACTGCGGGTTCGATATCCCGCGGCACGGCGATGTCCACCAGTACCAGCGGGCGCTGGGGGCGCCGCTGCATGGCGCGTTGCACCTGCCCGCGTAGAATCACTGGCTGCGGCGAGCCGGTCGACGCGATGACGATGTCGACCTCGCCCATGGCGCGTTCCACCTGCTCCAGCGGCAGTGCCGAGCCGTTCCAGCGCTGCGCCAGCGCTTCGGCGTGTGCCGACGTGCGGTTCGCTACGTTGAGATTGCGTACGCCGCGGGCATGCAGCGCCTTGATGACCAGTTCGGCCATCTGCCCGGCGCCCAGAATCAATACCCGCGCGGCGGGCAGGTGCGCCTGCCCGATGACCTGTTCCGCCATGCGTACGGCGACCGAGCCGACGCTGGCCGGATTCTGCCCGATGCTGGTCTCGGTGCGCGCGCGCCTGCCGGCGCGGATGGCCGCTCTGAAGGCTGTCGCCAGCACCGCGCCGCTGGTTCTGGCGCGCACGGCGCTTTCGAAAGCGTCGCTCACCTGTCCCAGAATCTGCGGTTCGCCCAGCACCATCGAATCCAGCCCGGCGGCGACGCGGCACAGGTGCAGTGTGGCATCCAGGTCGGCGCTGTAGTTGACGTACGGTTCGAGACCGGCAGGCGGTATGCCGCAGATATGGCCGGCGTAGCCAAGCAGCGCTGCCTTCATGTTGCCGGCCGCATCGTCATGCACTGCCAGGTACAGCTCAAAGCGATTGCAGGTGGACAGGACAGCCAGTTCGGCATGCGCGCCGACGGCGCCGTCACGCCAGAATCGAAAGCGCTCCAGCGCTCCGGTTACCTGCGACTGGTCGAGTGCAACACGTTCGCGCAGGTCGATGGGCGCAGTGCGGAACGAAATACTCAGATTCAGCAGCGGCATTACAGGCTCGATTCTTCGTATGCGGCGGTGACTACCAATTGCACGGTGTTCAGCAGGGTGTTGATTTTCTTGAGCAGCCGGGCGCTCTTCTGCGCGCTCGAATGGGTCACTTCGGGCACCAGGATGGCCGCATCAAACATGGCGTCGCGAAACGACATGGTGGCTTCCAGGGCGGTGGTCACGGGCAGGCCGTGCGCCATGACGCTCAACGCATACTGCCTGCCGATATCGCGCGCTTCGCCCAGCAGGGCATCGGTATTCTCGCTGGTCGATATGTATTGCAGGACGATAGCCATCAACCGGCGGCCCAGCAGGCGGCTGCGCTCGCGCTCTTCCGCGCCGAATGCTTCTATCCACGGCGCATTCCTGTGTGTGCTGATGACCTGCTGCGAACGCGCCAGCGCCTGGTCGGCCCACACCTGTTCGGTGCGCGGCATCCCTACCTGGCGCTGACGCTTGGCCGCAAACAGCTTGACTTCCGCCAGGGCGAAACGCCGGTGCCTGCCGGCTGTCAGCATACAGGCGATTTCACCAGCATCCGCCCAACGTCTCAATGTGATGGGGTGTATGCCGAGATACCTGGCCGCCTCTCCCAGACCAAGCCACTCTTTTTCCGGCACACCTTCATTCATAGATTCGCCTCATTACGGAACCAGTTTTTGTGATGAACATATCTATGCAAAACTATGCAAATCTATCATCGCTTTTCGGTTCCGTCAAATAACGGATGTCATGATGGCGCGCACAGTTTGTCATATGAGAGGTGACGAAACTGCGACTTATGTCATCACGTGAATGCCGTAAGCCACTATACTCGTGCTGCACGTCGCCTGTATCGGCATGTATCGAAGTCAATTGCACAACGGGATATTACATCGTTATGAACAGAACGTTTGCCAGCAGCGTTTCATTGAAGGGTTACCGCCGTTGACCATTGTCCTGATCGGCATCTCGGTTTTCATGCACGCGGGCTGGAATCTGCTGGCGCACGCGCGGCGTTCCGACGGCATGTTGCTGATGCGCGCGATGCTGATCACAGGGCTGATCGGCGCGCTGCCGGCGCTGATACTGGAATGGCGCGACCCCGCTTTCCCCGCACAGGTCTGGGGGCTGCTGGCGCTGACCGGCATCTGCCAGGCTGTTTATTTCTTCGGGCTGACGAAGGGCTACAGCCGCGGCGACTTTACGGTGGTATATCCGCTGGCGCGCGCGCTGCCAGTGCTGTTTCTGGCGCTTGTCGACCTGGCGCGCGGGCGTGTCCCGTCGCCGCTTGGGTGGGCGGGCATGCTGCTGGTCGTCGCCGGTTGTGCGCTGGCGCCCCTGGAGTCGTTGCGCGGTATCACGCTGGCGCGTTATCGCAGCCGCGCCCTGCTGTGGGTGCTGGTGACGGCGCTGGGCACAGTGGGTTACACCGCTATCGATAAGATTGCCGCCGAGGCCCTGCCGCCCGGCCCGCTCACCGCCGCGCGTTACCAGGTGGTGGAAGTGATTGCCACGATACCGTTCCTGTGGCTGGCGCTGCGGCTGGCGGGCCAGCGGCTGACGGAGCGCGGCGAGGCGCAGTGGCGCTGGGCGGCCGTTGCCGCGTTGTTCATCTTCGGGGCGTACTGGCTGGTGCTGTGGGCCTATCAGCTCAGCCCATTTGCCAGCTATATCTCAGCGCTGCGCCAGTTCAGCATTGTGAT
>JAKALH010000010.1 GCA_021813225.1 Chloroflexota bacterium | reverse complement strand
TCTCCTTCGCCGTCATGCACATCCACCGCCTGATCGCCACCTGCCAGCCGCAGAACCCCGCCTCGTGGCGGGTGATGGAAAAGCTGGGCATGCGCCGCGAAGGGCACTTTCAACAGTGCATCCACCGCGATGGCAACGTTTGGTGGGACGAGTATTTCTACGCCGAACCGTCCGTATTCACTCCTGAGAACCTGCTGCGCGAAGCGCGCCGCCAGAAGCGCATCCCGCCCGGCCCGATTCCCGACGTGTGCATCCTCGACCCCGATGGCGACATCGTACGGCACCTCGTGGCGCACGGGCGGGCGACGCGCAACCCGCACTGGGCCTGCTATCACACCGACCTGTACGACTTCACGCTGGACGGCCTCGGCTTCGGCATCGTGGGTTGCGCGGTGGGCGCTTCGTTCGCCGTCCTCGTTGCCGAGGAGATGTTCGCGTCCGGCTGCCGCCTGCTCATCAGCATTACATCCGCCGGGCAGATCACCCCGCTGCGCGCTCCCCCATACTTTATCCTGATCGAGAAGGCGCTGCGGGATGAGGGAACCAGCGGGCACTACCTGCCGCCCGGCGAGTTCAGCTACCTGGACAACGCCCTGCGCGACCTGCTGCGCACCCTGCGGCTGCCTGCGTCCATCGCGCTGGATGCCGGCATCGCCTGGACGACCGACGCCCCATTCCGCGAAACGGCCGGCGCCATCGCCGCCCGCCGCGCCGCCGGCATCCACGCCGTGGAGATGGAAGCCGCTGCGCTGTACGCCTTCGCGCAGGCCCGGCGTAAACCCGTCATCTGCCTGGCGCATATCACCAACCAGATGGCCGTAGTCGAAGGGGATTTTGAAAAAGGGGACGATAATGGCAGCCGTGATGCGCTGGCGCTTCTGCGCGCCATTGCGCGATTGTGGCTGAACAACGAGGAGAAACATCCATGAAAGCATTGATCATCATCAATGACGCGCCGTATGGAATTGAGAAGGCCTATAACGCACTGCGCCTGGCCATGGCGCTGCAGAAAGAGCAGCCCGACATCGAACTGCGCGTGTTCCTGATGGCCGATGCGGTCGCCTGCGCCCTGCCCAACCAGAACACTCCGCAGGGCTACTACAACATCGAGCGCATGCTCAAGTCCGTTATCAACAAGGGCGGGCAGGTCAAAGCCTGCGGCACCTGCTCCGAGGCGCGCGGCATCAAGGGGCTGGCGTTGATCGAGGGCGCGGAGATCAGCACCATGGCGCAACTGACGCAGTGGGTGCTGGACTCGGACAAAGTGGTGGCGTTCTAAGTCAGCTGCCAGAGATTCCTGGCACCTTGCGCGGCGGTTGAAACCGCGCGCAACGAAGAAACCGCGCGCAACGTAGCGCGAATCCAGTCCGCTTGAGCGGGTCTGGCATCGGTTGCCCGCGACTTGGAGTCGCCGGGCGTAGTGTGTCAGAAACTTTCGCGGCGGTTGAAACCGCGCGCGACGCACAGCGCAATCACGAGCGAGGCGACGCCGAAAAGCAGAACGACAGCCAGCGGCTTGTGCAGATTCACTTTCACACAACCCTCCACTATCGCCCGGCGCGCTGGGTGGTGATGATGCGGGCAGGCGGGATTATAGGCCTGTCGGGCTACAGTCCGGCGGTATGCAACTGGTTATCGGCTTCGCCTTCATCGCCGCCGTCGCCCTGGCGCTGCTGCTTTATTCGACGCGGCAGTTCAACCGCATCGTGCGTTGGGAGCACGACAACTGCCGCGACGAGTGGGTGCGCGACGGCAAGCCCGGCGGCGTTCTCTCGCGGCTTGGCGACAGCAGTTTCTTCGGCAGCTATGAGGCAATCAGGCGCGCGCAGTTCCTGTGGTTGTTCGGCACGCCCCCGTGGGCAGCGGGCGATCCCGGTTGCCGGGGCCTGTTCCGGCGCTGGCGAATCAGGGTGCTGCTGGTCGTGCTGGCGCTGTTCGCTGCGGCCTTTGCGGCCGTGTCCGCGTACAATAGCATCAGTATCATGCCGTAGCGTTTACCGCCAGCGGCGATATTCCCGGAGGAGCCAGCCATGAACAACTTCATTACCCCGCTGCTCATCATCGCCATACTCGTGCTGTGGTACGGCAACTGGCTGTTCACAGTCCTGCTCCGGCACGAGTACCAGTCGCACCGGGACGACTGGGAGCGCGACGGGCGCCCCGGCTGGTCATATCACTACGTCGACGGGGTGAAAAGCTTACTGGCCAGCCAGCGCGTGTGGGTGACCTGGCTGCTGCGCAACCCGCCGTGGGCCGAGCGCGACAGCGCCGCGCCGTTCACGCGCTGGCGCATCTTCACCGTCATCGGGCTGGCGCTGTTCGCGGTCGTGATTGTCGGCCTGCTGACGCGATAACCTCTGTAGTACAGCCATCGCCTGGTCGCTCAGGTATACTGCAATTCTGTAATCCGAAGCAGCCTTGTCTGAAACCGAATCACGGTGCAGGGAGCATTGCGTAATGATGGTACAACCGATTCCCGCTGAGCCGCGTGTTCCGCTGGGCGGCAACTACTGGATGGGCGATCCGCAGGCGCCGCTGTGGGGATTCGCCGACTTACACGCTCACCTGATGGCGCACCTGGCCTTCGGCGGCAATGCCTTCTGGGGCAAGCCCTACAGCCCGAACAGCCCGCCGGACCAGGCCATGCAGGACGCTCTGGCTTCGTGCGAGCCTATTCACGGCGGCCTCATCGATATCAACCCGGAGTTCGGGCATCCCGCCGGCGGCGGCTGGCCGGATTTCGACATCTGGCCGCGCTTCACCACGCTGGTACACCAGCAGGGCTATATCGACTGGCTGTACCGCGCCTATCAGGGCGGCCTGCGCCTGATCAGCGCGCTGGCCGTGAACAACGAACTGCTGGCCACCAACAGCACGCCCGAATTGCAGTATGACGACCGCAGCGCCATCCAGATTCAGATCAGCGCGATGAAGGCGATGGTGGAGTGGCTGGACCGGCAGGCCGGCGGCCCGGGGCAGGGCTGGATGCAGATCGCCTGTTCGCCCGAGGATGCGCGCGATCATCGCTGCCAACAAGCTGGCGGTGGTGCTGGGCGTCGAAGTCGATTCGCTGGGCAACTGGCGCCGCTCCGACGACCTGCTGCAATTGAGCCAGGGCAGCGACGAGCAGGCGCGCCAGCTCATCTCGCACGAACTGGACTGGCTGTACGGCCTGGGCGTGCGCCAGATCACGCCGGTGCACCTGTCGGATAACGCCTTCGGCGGCACCGCCATCTATATCCGTTTTCTGGAAATCTCGAACCGCTTCCTGACGGGCCAGGGCTACGACGTCGAGGACGCCTGGGAAACCGGCGTGCGTTACCGGCTGGACCAGGACGGGGTTGACGCGAAGGATTCCGCAGAGCGCAAGGCTGCCGAAACGACGGCCAGGCCGCTGGTGCGCTACCGCAACATGAACCACGGCACGCTGGTGGATCACGTGGCCGGCGCCGGCGTTCCCGCCATCGAGCGCGAGTCGCTGGAACAGCATGCCGGCCACGCCAACCAGCGCAGCCTGAGCAAGTACGGGCGCATGCTGCCGGAAGAGATGATGAAGCGCGGCATGCTCATCGACATCGACCACATGTCGCAGAAGACGCTGGACGCGGCGCTCGATCTGGCCGAAAGCCGCCGCTATCCGGTGCTGTCCAGCCATGCCTGGTTCCGCGACCTGGCCTACTCCGCCGACACGGTGTTCGACCGCGACACCATCGAGCCGTTCGGCACCGCTAACGTGCACAAGGTGGCGCACGAACTGGGCAAGCGTCTCGACCAGATCAAGCGCATCTCCGAACTGGGCGGCATCGTGGCGCCCATCCTGAATCAGGGCGACGTGGCCGGCCTGGCGCGCGCCGCGCCCGAGCTGGCGCCGAAAGTGCCGCGCCCGTGCGCGGGTTCCAGCACGTCATGGGCGCAGGCGTACCTGTACGTCGCCAGGCACATGGGCGGGCGCGGCGTGGCCATGGGCAGCGACCTGAACGGCGCGGCCGCGCTGCCCGGTCCGCGTTTCGGCACGCTGGCGGCCTATGGCGCCAGCGACGACCGTCTGCGCCAAACGCAGCGCCGCGACGAGATCAATTGCCAGACCAACGGCGTTTCCTACGACAGGTCCCTCAAGGATTACCGCTGGTTTCGCTTCCTTGAAAGCGGCCCTGGCGGCTATACCGAACGCGGGCGCGAAATCTGGCAGGCCGTGGCGGCCTATAAGGCCGGCTTCGACCCGTGGGAAGTGGAGCACCCGGATGACGATGCGCCCAGCGGCGGCCTGCGCAAGGCGCTGGAAGCCGACCAGTGGCCGTGGGTGCGCGAGCGCGTGGACGACATGACCCGTGGGCTGGTCGCCGCCGACCAGCCCGGCGGCTGGCCGGATGACGAAGTGCGCCGCTGGCCGGATGAGATGCGCGCGGCCTATATGGCGCGCCTGGGCATGGTGGAACCTCAGGGCGGCCCCGCCGAAGGCGCCAGCCACGAGCTGATGGACTTCGTCGGCGAGATCTTCGGCGTGCTGCAGAAGTGGGACGCCATGGACGGCGACAACGCGCGGCTGGCGCGCTGCACGGCCGGCCCGCGCCGCGATTTCGACATCAACCTGGACGGCCTGGCTCACTACGGCTTGCTGCCCGACTTCCTGCAGGACATCGTTAATTGCGGCCTCACCCCCGACGACCTCGGCCCGCTGTTCCGCTCCGCATACGACTATGTCGAGATGTGGGCAGCCTGCACCGGGCGCGCATCGTGAGCGGAGGGCGAGGCTTCAGCCGGGCGAGTTCATCCATATGCAAACCCGACAGCTCCATCAGACCCGTCGGGTTTCATCTCTGCTTGTTACGTACGGCTTTCCCGCTTAGATCACCCCCTGCCGCACACCGCCTTCCAGCAGGCGCCGCCTGACATTCGGGTCAGCCGTGTTCACGCCGATGGCCTTCAACGCCAGCGCCGCCGCGCCGATGGCAGTCCCTTTCAGCGGCGGCAGCACTTCGGCGCGCGGGGCACAGGCGCGGATGCTCTGCCGCAGTGGTTCGATGATGACTGCGCCCGCGCGGAAACAGCCGCCGTATAGCTGCACCAGCACATGGTCGTCTTCCATGCGCAACATGCGGATGACGGCATTTGCCTGGAAGGCCAGCTCGCCGGCAGCGCGGGTGAACAACTGGGCAGCGAACGGCTCGCCGGCCGCGGCCAGCGCCGCGACGTGCGGGGCGACCGCCGCGATTTCGTCGCGCGTCATGGGGCGCACGCCGCGCCCGTATACGCGGTCAATCAACGTGCGCAGGTCGGGGATATCCAGCGCGCGCGCCAGCTCATGGGCGAAACGTTTGAAGGGCCGGCGTCCATCGTAGCACTCCACCAGCCGGCGCAGCGCGCGCACGCCAACCCAGTAGGCGCTGCCTTCGTCGCCCACAATCGAGCCGGCGCCGCCCACGCTGCGCTGCTTGCCGTCGCGCCCCCAGCCGGCCACCAGCGATCCGGTTCCGCTGACCACCACCAGGTCGGGCGTGCGCTGATGCGCCACCTCGCAGGCCGCCCGCGCCGGCAGGGCTTCGCCGAGCCACTGGATGTTGGCGGGATCAAGCGCGTAGGCGCACGCGATCGCGCGCATGCTCGCGCCGGCACAGCTCATCGAGCCGGCGGCCCAGGCCAGCTCGCGCACCTGCGGGGCCGCGTCCAGCGCGCCCTGCACGGCGTCGTGCACGGAACGCTCGAAATCTTCCTCGCTGATGAAGTTGCGGTTCACGCCGCCGCCGCGCGCGCGGCCCGCAATCGTGCCGTCTTCGCCGGCCACCACGCATTCCGTCTTCGACCCCCCGCCGTCAAGGCCAAGTACGTATCGCATCTGATTTCTGGCCTCTGACTTCTAATAGCCTTTCTCGATATACTCCTGCTCCACGGTCTTCATCATGTCGGCGCCGCCGGGCAGGTTCACGCTGCGGAACACGGTCGGCGGTCTGCCGGCGGCCACCATACGCTCGATAATGCCCGCGGAAACCGACCACAGCATCACCGCGCCCAGGATGCCCGACGACGGTATCACCGGGTACTCCAGTTCCGGCACGGTCAGCATGGCGTCGCCGAACTCGGTGGGGTGGTCGAGCACCAGGTCGGCGACTTCGAACAGGCGCTTGCCGGTGGGATGTTCGGATGCCAGCTTCGACGAGTGCGCCACCGCCGTCAGCGCAATGGTGGTGACGCCCATCTCGCGCGCCTGCAGCGCCAGTTCCACCTGCGGCGCTGTTCGCCCGCTGACCGAGCCGATGATGATGATATCGCCGGGGCGCACGTTGCTGGCGCGCAGCGCATACGGCATGAAGCCCAGTTGCGGGCCGTTGGGGTTCGGCTGCGCGGCGCGCAGCCGGTTCGGGTTATCAATGTTCATGCTCAGGTTCAGACGCGAGAAAGCCAGGAACCCGCCAGCGCGGTTCACCAGCTCCGCCGACACCATGTGGCCGGTGTCGTGGATGTGCACCACGCCTTTGTTCATCAGGCAGCCGGCGCACACGTCGGCGGCCTGCTCGATCTGCGCCATGCGCGTTGCCTGCATCTTCGCGATGCGCGCCTGGATCTCGTTCAGATACGTCTCAATGAGTGTCATGATTTCTCCCGCCCGACCTGTCAGGTGTCTGGTCGATCGCTCCGGCTACCCCTTCAACGCGCCCACGGTCAGGCCCGCTTCGATGCGGTCGTGGAACAAGACATACACCAGCAGCGTGGGGATGGTCACCAGCGTGACAGCGGCGAACAGCCCGCTCCAGTCGCTCTGGTAAAACTGCTGACCGTACAGGTAATACAGGCCCTGCGACAGCACGTAGCGCGATTGCGACTCGTCCAGGCCGACATTGGACATCAGTACATTGGGCAGGATGAACTGGTTCCACTGGCCCAGGAAATTGAAGATGCCCACCGACACCAGCGCCGGCGCGGCCAGCGGCAGCATGACGTTGAAGAAGATGCGGTAGTGGCTGGCCCCGTCCATCATGGCGGCCTCGGCCATCTCGGTCGGCAGCGTCTTGAAGAAGCCGGTCAGGAAGAACACCGTGAACGGCAGCGAGAACGCCACGTACACGATGATCAACCCGTGGAAGGTATTCAGCAGCCCGCTGAATTGCATGACGAAATACAGCGGCACCAGCGCCAGAAAGATGGGGAACATCATGCCGGTGAGAAACAGGTAGAACACGATCTGCTTGCCGCGGAACTCGAAGCGCGCCAGCACATAGGCCACCATCGACGACAGCAGCAGCGTCAGCATGATGGCCGGGATGATGACCATGATGGTGTTGAAAAAATAGATGCCCAGCTTGGCTTTGGTCCATGCGCGCGAGAAGTTGTCCCATTGCAGCGCGGCGGGCAGCGACCATGGGCTGAAGAATATCTCCTGATCGGTCTTGAACGAACTGACGGTGGCCCACAGCATGGGGAAGATCACCATGAACGCCCACAGCGCCAGAATGAGATAGATAAGCACCTTCCATGCCGAGAAAGGCGAGCGCACTCTGGTTTTCTGCTGGGTCCAGCTCGGTGTTGCCATGAGGTCCCTCCTCTCAGTACTCCAGCGTTTCGCGCCGGGTGAAGCGCAGGCTCAGGATCGACAGCGCCAGGATGATGAGCATGAGCACGACGGCCATGGCGGTGGCGTAACCCCACTCGCCATTAGTGAAGGCCGCCTCCACCATGTAGCGCGGCACCACGTCCGCGCCGCGGCTGGGGCCGCCGGAACCATTGGTCATGATCATCACGATGGCGTACATGTCCATGGCCCCCAGCGCCAGGAAGACGATGGCAGTGCGAATGGCCTCCCACAGCATGGGGATGGTAATCCGGGTGAACATCATGAACGAGTTCGCGCCGTCGAGTCTGGCCGCCTCATAGAAGTGCGACGGGATGGTCTCCATGCCGGTGATGAACAGCACCATGTAGAATCCGACAGCCTGCCACACCGTGACGACGAGGATGGCGCCGAATACGGTGGACGGGTCGCCCAGCCAGGGGAAGTTCTGCAGCGACGTAATGCCCAGCAGCCCCAGCAGGCCGTTCAACATGCCGAGCGTGGGGTGGTAGATGAAACTCCACAGCACGCCCACGATGATGGCGGACATCACCTGCGGAAAGAAGAACGTAATACGGAAGAACCCGCTGCCGCGGATGCCCTGCGTAAACAGAAAAGCGAAGATCAGCGCCATAGTGATGATGACAGGCGGCAGGACGACCAGCGCGATGGCGTTGTGGCCCAGTGCGTTCCAGAAATTGGGGTCGTTGAACAGCTTGACGAAATTATTCACACCGTTGAACGGGAGATCCATCGTCAAGCCGCGCCATTTGGTGAAGGAAACCGCCATGGAAGTGACGTACGGGATGGCGACGAAGATCACGTAAATCACCACCGGAATGAACAGAAAGGTGAAGATGAACGACCTTTGACCGTATTTCACAGGCACCTCACAGTGAGACTCCAGGCCGGCACGAACTCAGGGGCAGGCCGCCGCGCCGGTCGGCATCGACCGCGCGACCCTGCCCCTGCTGTGGGTCAAAACACCCGCAACACGACCCGCTCAGACCGTTAAATGACGTGCTTCTGCTTCGGGATATCCGGGTCCTTGGCGACACCGTCTGCCACCTTCTGCATGGTGTCCAGGAAGTCGGCGGGCTTCAGCTTACCGGTCAGCAGTTCGCCGGTATGCAGTTCCAGTTCCGTCTCGATCTTCGAGTAGTAGTTGCCCACTTCCACGTCGATGATGGCGCTGCCGGCGTTCTGAACTACCGCCAGTGCGGACTTCATGCCGTCGCTGATCTTGGCGCCTTCCGTCGCGCCGATGACCGGCATCATCGAGCTGACGTTCTCAGCAAACCACTTGGCCGAAGACTTGGACAGGATGCAGCGCAGATATTCCAGGCCGCCTTTGGTGTTCTTGGCTTTGGCCGGCACGACGTATGGCTCGCCGCCGTTGGCGAAGATGCCCTTCTGGTCGCCCTTGCCGTCGGCAAAGCCGGGGACGCCGTTCATGACCATATTGAAGTCGGCCGGGGTGACCGTTTTCATCTCGTTCTCCAGCCAGGTGCCGCAGGGCAGGAACACGGCTTTGTTCTTCAGCCACTCGGCCTGCGCCTCGGTGTGGGTGAGACCGGCGGTGCCCGGCATGATGTAGCCCTTGTCGTACAGCGCGTACATGGCCTCCGTGGCGCGCAGCGCTGCCGGGTCTTTCCAGGCGTTCGGCTCCAGGTTGTCGATCTTCAGGACGACGTCATTGCCGCCCGCCTTATAGAGCAGCTGTTCCCACACGATGCCGCTCATGTAATACGGATACTTGCCCTGATAGGTCCACGGCGCGTACTTGCCGCCTTTCTTGATCTGATCGCAGAACGCCAGCATGTCGTCCCACGTGGCCGGGTACTTCCAGCCGTTCTTGTCGGCCAGCGTCTTTGACCACCAGATGCCCGATACGGTGTAGGCCACGTTCACGCCGTACTGTTTGCCATTGAATACCACGCCGGCCACCTGCGAGCCGGGGAACAGCGTGTCCTTGAATTTCTTGCCGGGGGTGTCGAGCGCAGGAGCTTCGAACAGTTCGGTCAGTTCCAGCAACTGGCCCTGGTTAACCAGGTCGACCGTCTTGAACTGACCGGCGCCGGAGTTATCGATGACATCCGGCGGGTTGCCGCTCACAAAGCGCGGCTGCAGTGTCTCCTGCACTTTCTGCAGCGCGGTGACGTTCACCTTCAGGCCGGGGTGAATCATCTCCTCGATTTTAGCTGCGTAGCGGATGTATTCATCGCCAAAGCCACCTGAGAAAAACTGGCCGTCGACCGGGACCTTGACGTCCAGCTTGAACGGGTCCATGGCGGCGGGATCAACCGGGAAGGGCAGGTCCAGTTTCGCAGCGGCGGGAGCGGTGGTGGCCGCCGGCGCAGAGGTCGCAGCGGGAGCGGCCGTCGGGGCGGTGGTGGCCGGCGCGCCACAGGCCGCCAGCGCAGCCGCGCCGCCGATCATTACGGAACCCTTGATAAAAGTTCTGCGCGAGAATCGTTTCTTATCCAACATGACATCTCTCCTTTGTTATCTGCTGAGATGGTGACTGGCGTGACGGACAAAACGTACATGCGAACAGAGTCAGGTGTGTGACACTTCAGTGGCCTGTCGATCACCTCCTCTTTATTTCCAGCGGTCGCGATGCCGGATCCCCGTCGCTGCTGTGTTTCGCACGACGGAGAATCCGACGCTGATGGAGATTCTAGCGCAGATTCAGAAAACAGCAGCGCGTATCCATTACAAACAACAGCATAATGCAATTAACAATGAGCACATTATTCTGTGGCTGAACGGGCACTGCAGAGTCATAGCGCCTGCGCGAGCGGTTGGGACGTGAAGCGTTGCCGGCAGTGGTTACGTCAGGCACGTACGTACGGGCAGACCTGTGTGTCTGCCCGTTGAGTTGAGACCGCACGGGCCCCATACGTATATGGCACATCTACCGTTGGATTTTGCACGTACGGGCAGACCTGCGTGTCTGCCCGCTGAGGCCGGGCGCGTACTGTCAGGTATTCAACCACGCCAGCTCCCAGGCGATGGCGGTGCAGGGCGGGAAGGTGATGGCGCGCTGGAAACGGCTGCCGACGATCTGCGGCGCTGAGGCCGCCCCGAACTCGCCGTGCGCCGTCAGGCGAATCTCGCCGGCCGGAATGCCATAACTGCGCCCGTCGAACGCCAGTAGCGCCGTCACCGGCGCATCGCTCACATTGACGAACAGGAGTGCCAGTTTCGGCTCGCCGCGCAACGCCCACGCGCCCGTCAGCACGGCATCGGTGGTTACCCAGCACTCGCCGTACCACTGCCAGTCGGATTGCACCACCGGCATATCCCCGCGCAGTCGGGGCGGGCGACACATCTCGCCAGCGTAGAAGTAACGCCGCAGCCGCCAGCGCAGGCGGATCAACTGGCGCAGGTACTTACCCATGCCCGGCTGGTCGATGATCTCGGCGTTGAACCAGCCGATCTGCTCGCCGAAGACGAACTGCTGCCCGGCCTTCATGCGCTGCGCCAGGGCGTCGCCGCTGTAGGAGCGTCCGAAGGTCTGGATGGTTCCGCCGTAGACGGCGGGAAAGACCGGCACCATATTATCGTGCTGCCAGTGCCATGTCAGGCAGGCGTCGAACTGGCGCAGGAAGGCTTCGGCGTTGCACTCGGTGGTCAACATGCGCCCGGGCGGCAGCGCCTGGCGGATGCGGTCGACGAGGTCCCAGTAGCCCTCGTTCCACCAGTGCCCGCCGCCCAGCGGATGCCCGTGCGACTCGTCGCAGCACAGCACCGGCTTCGCCGCAGCCACCTGGTCGATGTACACGCTGTCCGCGCCGATCTCGTTGATCAGCCGCAGGGCGATTTCGCGCACGCGCTCCTGCCACAGTTCCGTCGTCGGACACATCACGGCCAGTTCGACCGGGCTGCCGTCGGCTTCGCGGCTGCCATAGCGCTCGATGATAGGCTTGCCGTTCTCATCCTTGCTGGCGGCGGGCAGCGCCACGCGCGTGAACTCGTAGTCTTCGCTGCCGCGGTCGCGCGTGTCCCACAGCCGCCCGTTGATATACGGCATGCTGTACACGCCCGCCTGATGCAACTCCTGCACCGCTCCGGCGAAACCGGCTTTGGCGGGGAAGTAGTGCGGGTAATCGTTATCGAAGGGAATCTCGTGCCAGGCGTACCAGTGCACCGCCACCGGCACGTCCACCAGATCGCGGAAACGCTTGACCGGCGCAACGCTGGCTTCGGGCGCCATGCCGGTATTCGTACCCGGCTCAAAACCGGCCTGCACCCAGGCGCCCAGTTCGCGCGCCCACAGCGGGGTATCCTCGCGGCCCTCGCGGCCCAGGCGCGGCCACCAGCGCGCGTGCTCTTGCGCCCACGCCTTGTAAATCATGGCGGCATCGTACCAGTCGCCGCGCAGCAGTTGCCACACCGACTCGCCGCTCAGGCGGAAGCCGTTGCCGGGGCGCAGCATTTCGGGCGCGGGCGTGTCGAACGACAGCGTGACCGTGCGCGCGACGGCGTCGCTGCGCGCGCGCAGTTCCTTGCTGCCTGCAAAGGGGTCGTGCGCGCCCACGTACAGCCCGGCCGGCGCACCGGTCTCCGCATAAGCGGCCATGAATTGCATAGTGCACCAGGCTTGCCCGTATGGCTGGTCATAGCGCCAGTCGGCTTCCCACGCACCGCGCTTGATTTCGCCCGGCCCGCTGGGGAACAGCACGACCGCGCTGTCGTCGAAACGGCGCAGCGCTATCTGCGGGAATACTACGCGCCGGATGCTGCATGGCGCGCCGTTGTTCATGGCGCTCAACTTCCAGCGCAGCGCGTGATGGGCTGCGTCCGCATCCGCGCGCAGCCGCACGTGCAGCCGGCCGATCCGCTCATCCAGCGGGTCAATCCAGTCCAGAACGAAACCGCCGCGAATCCGCTGCAGCCCGGTCTGCGCCCAGCCCTGCCCCGCCTCGACCGTCATCTCGCGCGCGCCATCATACAGCACGATGGTGAAAAGCGGCGCGCCGACCGGGGTCAGCAGTTCCCGCCCCAGCCGCAGGTCGTACAGGCTGCGCAGTGCGATGCCGGAATGCGCCTGCTCGAAAGCCACCGCCAGGTCGCCGGCCGTGAGGCGCGACCAGCCGGGCGGCGGTTCGCCGCCGGCGAACAGTGTGCGCAGCCAGCGCTCAATGCGCTCGGCGCGCGTCAGTCTGGGTCGTGATTCCGGCATCTGCGCTGCTCCGGCACGCTGGCCTCCCCGGCGGTCCTAGACCGCTGCAGGGGTGATCCTCGGGAACTCCCCGCGCAGCGCCACGATGGCATTGTAAGCGGGCTTGGGCGCGCCGTCTCGATCGACCACGCCGGCGCCCTCGATGAATGCGCGGCTGTCGTCCAGGTCCCAGTAGTTCAAGGCGCGCACGCCGCGCCGCGCCGATGCGATGGTGTACCACATGCGCACCCAGTCGGTTTGTAATGACTCCGACCACGGTCCGCGCCAGCCGCCGCCGGGCGTAATCTGGCCGGTCTCGACGGGCTGGCCCGCCGCGGGCAGGCCGGGCGTGCCCATCTCCGTTATCCACACATCCTTGCCCAGCGCCAGGTAGCGGTCAAGCTGGTCGGCGCACTCCATCAGGTCGCGGCCGGGCAGGTAGTACTGCAACCCGATGCCTTCGAAGTGCACGTTGCGCTCGATCAGGTATTCGAGGAATGTGATGGGCGAATCTACGGCGGGCGGCAGGTCGCCGGGCAGCCATGAGGTGCGCCGTTCGCCCTGCGCGGCATATTCGCCCCAGATGCAGCAGTTGTTGACGACGCGCGGCGTGCCGGGGTCGAGGTCGCCCACGACCGTGTTCACCAGCCGCGTGACCTGCAGGCGCTGGTGGCGCGTCCAGTTGAAGGGGTTGCCGAATGACCAGTCGTGGTTCTCGTTGATGGTTTCCCAGGCCGACATGCGCCCTTTGTAGCGCTCGACCAGCGCCCTTGTCCATTGCTCGACGGCGCTCATCTGCTCGCGGAAGCTGAGAGTGCGGAACCAGCGCGGCGCGCCGCCGATGCCCAGCCAGAAGATAGCGAAGCTCTTGACGGACAGGCCGTTCGACACGGCCCATTCCATCATCTCGTCCAGGATGCCCCAGCGGTATTTCCACTGCACCGGCTCGATCCAGCGCCAGAAGTTGGGCAGCGTCATGGCTTCGCACACGGGCAGCAGCACGTCGCGCTGCGAGCGGGCGCGGCTGAAGTCGGGCGGGGGCGCGCCATCCGGCCAATCCGGGCCAACGCCGATTGACCACTGCCCCAGCCGCTCGCCGAAGCAGATGGAGCCGGAGAACAGGCTCTTGCGCCCGCTGTAAGCCAGCACGGCGCGCGAGGCGGCATACTCGATATCGTCGCCGGCGCGGACGGCCTGCAGGAACGCCACCGTAAAGTCGCCGCGCGCGAAGGCTTCCTGCGCCTGCCCCAGCGCGGCGAAGTCGCCTTCGCGCAGACCGGCGCTGGTCAACCGGCGCATGCAACGCCTCAGGCGGCTGTGAATCGCCTCGATGAGCAGGTTGGGTGCGGCGCTGGACGGTGCGTAGCCTTCGTCGCTGTTGTCGATTGCCGCGTCCAGATCGCCATACGCGGAGCCGAACACGGCGCGCACAATGAAGGGCGGCCGGTTGGGCGTCTCCAGTGCCAGCCAGCGCCCGCGCGAGACGCGCGTATGCAACGGGCGGCGCGCCATATCGGTCAGGTAGATCGAGCGCAATTCGATACCGGGCGGTAATGTGAGATCGAAGGTCAAGGTAGCCATCATAACTCCCGCAGGGCGACATCCATCAGTTTGACGGTGTTCTGAAAGTCGGCCGGGTCGAGTGCGGCGACGGGCGCGTGAATGTAGCGGCACGGCACCGAGACCGCCGCGCTGGGCACGCCTTCGCGCGTGAGGTGAATGCTGCCCGCATCCGTCCCGCCCACGCCGGGTTGTTTGAACTGGTACGGGATGCCCGCGCGCTCTGCGGCGGCGGTCAAATGATCGACCAGACGCCGGTCGGCGATGGCGCTGCGATCCATGACGCTGATGGCCGGGCCGAAACCCAGGCGCGTGGTCGGGCTTTGATCCTTCTTCTTGGGCAGGTCGTCGCAGATAGTGCCTTCCAGCACGAAAGCGCAACTGGGGTCGGTGCGGTGCGCGGCGGTGCCCGCCCCGCGCAGGCCGACTTCTTCCTGCACGGTAAACACGCCGTACACGTCGAACGGGTACGGCTTGCCCTGCAGCAGTTCCGCCAGCACCGCGCAGCCCGCGCGGTCGTCGAACGCCTTGCCGCTGACCAGCCGCCCCAGCCTGCGGTACTCGGCCATGAACGTGCCGTAAGTGCCCAGCGGGGCGATGCCTTCGGCCTCGCTGCGCGACGCGGCTCCCACGTCGATGATGAGCGACTCGCGCGGCGTGGGGCGCTCGCGGTCAGCGGGTTTGGTCAGGTGGATGGCCTTCAGCCCGACCACGCCGACGATGCCATCCTTGCCCAGTTGCACGCGCAGCCCGGGCATGATGCGGTCGTCGATGCCGCCCACATAGCGGAACTTGATGCCGCCTTCGGCGGTATAACCCGTGACCATGACGCCGACCTCGTCCATGTGCGCGGCCAGCATCACGCGAGGCTCGCCCCCGCCAGTGGCCGCCTGATGCAGCATGGTAAGCAGCGAGTCGCTGCGTCCCGCTGAAGCCGCCGGGCGCTTCGCTTTGCGCGCGATGACGTTACCCATGCTGTCCACCGTGATTTCGTCCACGTGCGGGCGGATAGTCTCCAGGACGATGTCGCGCACGGCATCTTCGTTGCCCGATGGGCCGGCGGCGTTGGATAGTTTTTCTAATAGCATGGTTCACCCTTTTCCTGCCTCTGGCCTCACGCTCTACAACTCCTCGCTCAAATCGGCGGCGAAATGCGCCATCAGCCGCCCGATGCGCTCCACGTCCTTCACGTGGACGGTCTCCACGGGCGAGTGCATATAGCGCAGCGGCACGCCGATCAGCGCCACAGGGATGCCCGCCTGGCTGACCTGAATCGGCCAGGCATCCGTGCCGCCGCCCACGTCCGGCTCGACCTGACAGGCCATCTCCAGGCGCTTCGCCAGATCCATCAGGCGCTGGGTCATCTTCGGGTGATAATTGGGGCCGACGGCGATGGCCGGTCCTTTGCCCAGCTCCAGGTGCGTGCTGTAGTCGTGCTGCGCGGCGAAGGTGACATCGACGGCGATGGCGGCATTGGGCTGGATGGCCCAGGCGCTGGTTCTGGCGCCGGCAAAGGTTGTCTCCTCGCCCGCAGTCGCCACCGCGACGACATCCCAGGCGTGTTTCAGGCGCTTCAATTCGTCCAGGCAGATGATCATCGCCGCTACCGAGACGCGATTATCCATGGCCTTGCCGCTGAGCAGATCGCCCTTCAGCGCGACGGTCTCCACATCGAATGAGACCAGGTCGCCCACCTGAATCTCACGGGCCATCTGCGCTTCCGTCATGCCCACGTCCACGAACAGATCTTCCACGGGGACGACCTTGTCGCGCTGGGCGGCCGGCATCACGTGGGGCGGGCGCGAGGCAATCAATCCGGGTATGGGTGCGCTGCGGGTTTTGGCGCGTGCGCGGCCGGCCTCACCGGCGGTTGCGGTGCGCCGGGTGGGATGCACCAGCACGCGCTGGCCCAGCAGGATGCGGTTGTCCGTGCCGCCAACCCGCGCGATGCGCAGGAAGCCTTTATCGATGCCGGTGACGATCAGGCCGATTTCGTCGGCATGCGCGGCCAGCATCAGCTTCTTCGCGCGGCCGCTGGCCTGCAGCGGCGCGCTGCCCCACTTCACGCCCACCACACTGCCGACCTTGCTCACGCTCACTTCGTCCACCAGCGGCGTGAACTGCGCCTTGATCATCTCATGCAGCGACGCCTCGTAGCCGCTGAGACCGACGGCATTGGTCAGGGTCTTGATGAGTTCGACTGTTTGCACCATACGGACGAGTATAACCAATTGTGCCGGCAAGAGCCGCACCACAGCAGCATCGCCGACGACATTTCGCGCGTCATTGCCCGCGCAGCACTCATGGCGGAAACTGGCAGCCGATAGCGGCCAGTTGAGCATCCAATGCGGCGCTCGGCCACGGGTCGACCATGCGATGCACCAACCAGTCGGCGTTGTAGTCGTCGCCATGCAGCGCCAGCAGTGCCACCGACTTCCCGCGGCTGGACTGCAGCAGCAGGCATACGATTCGTTCCGGCGGATACGGCAGCGGTTTATAGCCGAAGCCAGACCCGCCCGGCGACACGTTCACGGAGAAGTGCGTGACCAGGCCGAACACCGGCCCGCTCATCCCCGCGGTGAGCGCGGATGGCCGCGCTGCGCGCGCCGTGCGAATGACATGGATGCCCGGCTCGGACGGCTCGTAATAGTTGAGGAAGGCATCCAGCGTGTTCTGTTGCACGCGGTTCGATGACGCGACGACCGTCATCGCCAGAATGGCGAAGGCGACAATCAGCACGAGCAGCAGGATGTAGACGAAGCGCTTCATGGCTTGCCCGCGGCCTCATCGATAAGTATACAGGCAAGGCCAGCCAGCGGCGCACCTGCGCTGGAAGTCAGCGCCACGCGAGCGGCAGCCAGGTGCGCCCCCACACCTGCCCGGAATCCGCGCGGATCATCAGGCTGGATTCGTCCACCGCCTCAAAGTCGGAGCCACGCAATGTATTGAAGGCATCCACCAGCATGCTGTCGCCCCAGCGCGGGTCGTGAGCGCCGCTGATGTACCAGTCGCTGCCGTTATCGGCCAGGATGATGCCGTAGCGTTTGAATGCGGCAAAGATAACCCGGATGGGGGCGGGGTAACCGGAGATGTCCACGGATGCCTTCAGGCGGAAGCGCTGCCCCATGGGCGGCACCGTCAGTTGGGAGATGGATGAGGCGTCGTGGCGAGCCGGCCAGATGTGCGCGTTGCGCGTCTGGCTGGCTGTAAATCGAATCGCGTGCCGGATCTCGCCGGATTGAACTTCATCGTAGCGCACCAGCCCGGGCAGGATGGGCAACCCGGCCGCATCCGCCGAGGTCCATCCATCGGGGCGCAGCGCGTTCGAATTCGGGTCGAACACCGCGCCGGAGCCGGCGCGCCAACTGCCATCCGGCTGCGGGTAGCCCTGCCAGATTTCGTACAGCTTGCAGTTCAACCGGCTCACCACCAGGACATGCCGGTCGCCGCCGCCTTCGATGGGGGCCGCCGTCGGGATGGGATACGTGTCGGGGTCGCTCTCGGAATACAGGTCGAAGGTGACCGTCACAAAGGGCTGCAAACCAACCACCACGGTGTAGGGAATGCCGATCGGCGCGCCCTGCCAGAACGTGCCGAAGTCTGGGTGCAGGGTCGTTGTCGCGCCAATCGACTGGATAT
>JAKALH010000360.1 GCA_021813225.1 Chloroflexota bacterium | reverse complement strand
TAACCTGTGCGATAAGAACGTCGGGCCATTTGCCTGCGAGGTGTGGGTATCGCGCGCCAGTGTCGTCTTCATAGAAGTCGGCACCGGCGACCAGTATGAGTGGAAGGACTTTGAAAAGAATTACCGCCCGCTCGTCGAGCATGCCCTGGCGAAGGGCGTGCTGCCGGTGCTGGTGACCAAAGCCGATGACCTGGAAGCGCGCAATGGCGCGCCCAGCGGCTATATCAACGACGTGATTCGCCGGCTGGCTGGCGAGTACAACGTGCCGCTGCTGGACTTCTGGCAGGCCAGCCGGACGCTGCCCAACAATGGCCTGCTCGACGAAAACGGCCTGGATTTCCACCTCAGCCCGGCCGGGCGCGATCTGCACCTGATCGCGACCCTGCAGACGCTGGACGCCATTACGCGATGAAGACGAGACGCCCCTTGCGCGTGGTACTCGGCCTGGCGCTGCTGTTGGTCGCATTGCTGGCTGTGCCGGCGCAACGTGTCACGGCCGCCGCTGCTGTCACCTATACCGTGACAGTCGGCGGCGCATTCCTGCGCGCACAACCCGATCTGGCCGCGGCAAATACTCAACCCGTGTTCGCGGGGCAGAAGTACGCCGTGCTGCAGCACACAGCCGATTCCAACTGGCTGCAACTGGATATGCCCAAGGCGGGCGATGGGGCGTGGATTCTGGCTGCTTTCGGCGCGCTCAACGGCGACCTGTCCGCCGTGCCCGTCTATGACTACGCGCCGGTCGTGCAGCGAGCGGCGCCGCCGTCGGCCTTGCCGGACTGGATTCCCGCCGTCACCCCGTACATGCGCCGCACCCTGCAGGCCGCTGCGTGGCTGGGCAAAGACCCCGATGTGTTCACCGTCATCGGCGATTGCAACTCCGAATCGACCGCCTATCTGGGACGCCTGGCCGCCGGAACATTCCAGTTGCCGGCCGGGCAGGAATACCTGCGGTCGACCATTGAGCGTTTCTCGGCCTCGTTCCCGCGCGCCAGCCTGGCGACACACGGCAGCTTCGGCACGACCGCGATGTTCGATACCACCTGGGCGGACCCGAACCAGTGCGCCGGCGACGAAGGCCCGCTGGCATGCGAGCTGCGCGTGTCCAGAGCCGGCATCGCATTCATCGCACTGGGCACGGGCGACCAGTACGAGTGGCAGGATTTCGAGACTAACTACCGCACGATCATCGACTACACGTTGAACGCCGGCGTATTACCCGTACTTGTCACCAAGGCCGACGACCTGGAGACGCACTCCAAAGCGCCCGACGGCTATATTAATGCCGTCATTCGGCGTTTGGGTAAGGAATATGGTGTGCCGGTGATGGATTTCTGGGCCGCCACTCGCTCATTACCCGGCTATGGCCTGCGCAACGAGGGCAACGACAACTTCCACATGACCCCCGCCGGTTCCGATGCGCGCATCCTTGCCACGCTTCAAACACTCTACGCCCTGACGCACCGTTAACCGGCCTGGTTGATGATCTGCCGGCGGATGGCATCGAGCATCTGCAGCGCGGTCAGGTTGCGGATGGTGTAACCGTAGCGCATCCAGTCGCCCAGGAAGTAGGCGGATTTGCCGTCGGGCGGCGTATTGTAGTGAAAGCCGTCCGGGTTGAAGCCCGTATTGGGCAGACCGGAAATCGCCTGGTGCAGGTCCAGCAGCGGCACATCGTATTCCCGGCTCAGCCGCGCGATGATCCCGTTGATGTACCCGTATGGCGCCGTGTTGTCGCGCGATTCCAGGCTGTCTCCCTTGGTGATAAGCACCGGGATGATGCCCTGGCTGATAGTGTCCTCGATGATCTTGCGATAACGCGCCTCAAAGCCCTGCCAGGTATGCTGGTCGCCCGTGCCCAGCAGAATGAGCGAGATGCTTGGCTTGGTGATGCGGTATTCGCAGTCCAGCGGCGTCTCGCTGCGGTCGCAGCCGGGGCCGGAGTTGGCGGGGTCGAGTACCTTGCTGGTGTTGAACCCGCCCACAGCGGCCGGGCTGCTCTGGCTGCGCGCAAAGGAACCCTTGAAGAACTTGATGGTGTCTTCGAGGTAGGTATACGCGCCCAGGTTGTAATCGCCGCGATCAATAGGCTGTAGAAAAGCAGGATTATCGGTGTTGCTGTCGCCGACCAGGGCAAACACGTTGGGATGGTTGCCTCTCGCCTGACCGGCCTTGAAAATCTCCATGGATTTGGCGGTGATCCCGGAGATGTAAGGTTCATCCAGCGGCACGGACTGCGCGCTGGCGGCGCTCTTGCTGCCGGGCGGCTGCCCCGTGTCGACGACACGAATGCTGTTCAGATTGCCGGTTATGTCCACATACTGCGCCATAACCCAGCCCTGCGTGCCGTCCGAAAGGGACACCTGCAGCCACGCATCGTTGGCGGTGCGCCCCAACAGGGTCAACGGCGTCGAGTTGGGCAATTTGGTGATGACTTCGGCGTCAGTGCCGGGGCCTTTGCGCAGGCGCAGACCGCCGGCATCGGCTTTGACCGCCGCGCTGACGCTCCTGGCGGGCGCGGGCGGCGCCGTGGGCTGGCGGGTGATTTGCGAGGTGTCGATGGTGCCTGGCGCAGGCACATTGACAATGTCGCCCGGATACAGGCGATCAGGGTTGATGGTTGGGTTGGCAGCCACCAATTCGTCCAGCGTCAGGTGGAAGTTAACGGCGATACCCCACAGCGTGTCACCCTCGACCACCGTGTATTGCGACATGAGTGGCGCGGCTGTGCTGGTCGTTGCCGGGGTGGCAGTGGGTTCAATTGATTGATTCGCTGTCGGAAGTGGGGTCGCAGCTGTCGTCGGCACGGCTGCCTGTGCAACGGGCGTCGGCGCTGCGCCTGGCGCGCTGGGTGGGACGCGGAAGAGAAAAAACAGCAGCACCAGAAGCAGGATAGCCCCCAGTTCCGCTGCGATTACAGCATACAGTCGATTGCGCCGAAACATCCGGGAATTGTAAAGCGTTACGTTGCGGTCAGTTCTGTATGATCAGCCGGCGCACCGCATCCAACGCCTGCAGGGCGGTCAGATTGCGGATGGTATAACCGTAGTTCAGGTGAAATCCCGTGAAGTTTGCGGTCTGGCTGTCCGGCGGTACGTTAAAGTGAAATCCATCCTTGCCAAAGCCGCCGTCGGGCAGTTTCGTCGTCACCGCGTGCAGGTCCAGCAGTGGCACACCGTATTCGCGGCTGACCCTGATGATGATGTCGTTGATGTATCCCGGCGGGGCGTGGTATTTGGTCGATTCCAGATCGTCGCCCTTCGTCATCAGGACCGGCACAATCCCTCTGGAGATGGTGGCCTCGACGATCGGGCGGAAATCCGCCTCGAAATTCTGCCAGTTGCCGGTGTCGTTGGTGCCGATGAGAATCAACGCCACACTCGGTTTCTTGCGGCGGTATTCACAGGCCAGCAGCGACTCTCCCGGCAGGCATTTAGCCGGGTCGGCGCGCGCGGGGTCCATCAGACGTGTAGTGTCGATTCCCACCACCGCGGCTACCGTGCTGAAGTAAAAGGAGCCTTTGAAATAGTTGATGGTGTCGCGCAGGTATCCGTAAGCGCCCAGGTTGTAATTGCCGGTGTCGAAGGGTTCCAGGTACAGGGGGCTGGCGCTGTTGCTGTCGCCAATCACGGCGAAAACATTGCTGTGATTCCCCCTGGCCTGGCCCGCTTTGTAGATATCGCGCGCCCGCGTGGTGAAGTCGGTGAGATAGGGGGCATTCTGCAGGATTGACTGCGTGGATATGGGCGCGCCGGCGCCGGGCCTGGCGTCGATTTTCTGCGCCGATGCGGCGCTGGCAGCTGTATCCACGTACTGCGCCATGACCCAGCCGCGGTTGCCGTCCGCCAGTTGCACTTCCAGCCAGGCGTTGTCGGCGCTGTGCTTCAGTATAGTGACCGGCGTGAGAGCAGCCAGCTTTTTCAGGATATTA
>JAKALH010000359.1 GCA_021813225.1 Chloroflexota bacterium | reverse complement strand
TACCGCCGCGCACGCCCGCCGGTGCGGCTGGACGAAGCGCACGCGGACGCTGTCGGTGCGGACCCGGCGGCTATCTACGACGAAAGCGCTATCCGCGCAGCGGTGCGGCGCGCCGTCGGCGAGCTCGCGCCGGCGCAGCGCACGGTCGCGGAGCAGTATTACCTGCTCGGTTTGTCGCAGCAGGAAATCATGGCGGCGCAGTCGCTGGCGGCGGGCACCGTGAAGAAGCGGCTGTTCGACGCGCGCCGGTCGCTGCGGGCGCGCCTGGCAGCGTTCGATGAGGTGATTGAAATGCAGATGAACCACGGTCGCTCGCAGAGCGAGGAATCGAAACGCAGAGTCATGTACTTTATCGCGCTGAACGCGCACGACCTGGCGCGCGCACAACGGCTGCTCGACCAGTCGCCGGCGTTGCTGGCCGCGCCCTTCGAATGGGACGCCGGGCCGCTGGGGCATTACTGGCCGCGCGGCCACACCGCCCTGCACTGGGCGGCCGCCACGGACGACCGCCCGTTGCTCGATGATCTGCTGGCGCGCGGCGCTGCCGTGGATACGCGGTCAGCCGACGAGGGAGGGCGCACCCCGCTGCATATCGCCGCTCTGATGGGACGGCCTGCGCTGGTGGAGCGCCTGCTGGACGCCGGCGCGAGCATTAATGCCGCCGATGAGCGCGGACACACGGCGCTGCATCTGGCGGCCTGGGCGAACCAGCCGGAGTGCGCGGCCGCGCTGCTCCGCCGCGGCGCCTCGCCGGATGTGCGCGACGGCGACGGGCGGACGCCGGCGCAGTGGGCGGCCATCCGCAATGCGCCGGAGATTGCGCAGATGCTGGGCGGCACGGCCGCTTCCGCGCAGCAACCCGCGCCCGACCGCTCCACGCGCATCCTGGAAACCGGCGTGAAGATCATCGATCTGTGCGCGCCGTTTGCGCGCGGCGGCGTCAACGCGCTGTTCTCGCCGCGCAGCGGCGTGGGCAAGATGGTTACCGCCGATGCGTTGATTTATGCGATGGCAGCGCACTACGGCGGCCACACCATCTGGCTGGGGCTGGACCACGGGCTGTATGTGCGCGAGGGGCTGGAACTGGCGGCGCGCAGCGCGGGGCTTGCTCATGCCGTCGACATGGTGACGGCCCGGCAGGATGAGCCGGAGTCGTATCTGCGTGCGACCGATGCGGCGGTGGACGCAGCGCAGGAGCAGGCCGCGCGCGGGCATGACGCCCTGCTGCTGGCTGCCAGCCCGGTGGCGCTGGCGGACGGCGTGCTGGCGCGGTTGCGCGCCGCCGCGCACGATGCCTCGGCCGGCGCCATCACCGTGGTGCTGTATGGCGACCAGACCGCCGGAGCAGAACCGGAGCCGTTCGCGGCGCTGGATGCAGTTGTGGCGTTTGAGAACTGGCGCGCGCAACAGGGCATGCACCCCAGTGTGGATGTGCTGAACTCGCACTCGCGGCTGCTGGAAGACGGCGGCGCCGGCGACCGCCACGCCCGCCTGGCCCGGCAGACCCGCCGCCTGCTGCGGCGCTATCAGGACGTGACCGCGCAGCCGCCCGGTGAACTGCGCGGGCTGGATGGGCTGCCGGTCACTGACGACGCGGCGCTGCTGAAACGAGCGCGCCTGCTGCATGAGTTTCTGACGCAGCCGCTGCCCGATGTGGAACTGCTGTTCCAGCGCCCTGCCGTGTATGTTCCGCTGCGGAATACGCTGGAAGGCTGCGAAGCGATTCTGGACGGCCGGCTCGACCGCCTGGCCGAGGGCGCGCTGCTGTACCGGGGCGCCCTCGATGCAGACCTGCTGCGCGCCTGAGCCGTTGTGCGGTTGGTGGTACGATTTTGCTCCAGCAACGTGTTGCGGGAAATTACCGATAGAGGTGTTGGCATGTCTGTTGTGGCCGCTTCCGATGCGCTCGTCATCGACGCGCCATTGCGGATCGAGTTTGTGCGCGTGCCGGCCGGTGAGTTCAGTATGGGCAGCGACCCGGCCCGCGACAATTTCGCGCAGCCGGATGAGATGCCGATTCATCGCGTGGCGCTGTCGGAGTACTGCATCGGTCGTTACGAAATCACCAATCGCCAGTATCTGGCCTACGCGCGCCTGGCCGGCATCGACTACGATCCGCCGGTCGGCGAAGAGGAGTTCCCCGCCGTGCGCGTGTCGTGGGAAGAGGCGCAGACTTTCTGCCGCTGGATGACCGACGCTACCGGCCGGACGGTGCGCCTGCCCAGCGAGGCGGAATGGGAGAAGGCGGCGCGCGGGACGGACGGCCGCCTGTATCCGTGGGGCGACGCATGGAACCGCGCGGCCTTAAATACCAGCGACGGCGGCAGCGGCCTCACTGAGGCGGTGACCAGCCACTCTCCCGCGGGCGACAGCCCGTACCGCGCCTGCGACATGGCCGGCAATGTCTGGGAATGGACCGCCGACTGGTACACCGAAGACACCTATCAGAAAGCCGTCGCGTCCGGCGGCGTGCCGCGCGACCCGCCCGGCCCGGACAGCGGCACACACCGCGTGCTGAAGGGCGGCTCGCACTTTCAGCGCCAGAACAGCACACGCGCTGCCACCCGCCACAAGTACATTCCGCGCTCGCGCTGCTACGACATCGGCTTCCGCGTAGTCATAATGTAGCGGGAGAACCGCCGTCGGCCTTCAGTGATGAAACCCGACAGGTCTGGCAGACCTGTCGGGTTTGGATACGAATGAAAAGCTGCCGGCTGAAGCCTCACCCTCCGCACCAGCACCGAACCTGTGGGTGACATCAGTCATCCGGACAAGGATGTTTCACGGGCCTGCTCTCCGGCAGGCGCCGACATAGTAAAATTGATATAATCATAGTAACTGTGCAATACCCGACTGATTCGCGCGAGACAGAGGCCGTGCGCCGCGTGAAGCAGGCCCTTGAGACCTATGGCCCCTTCGTTTCGCTCTCGGATGCGGCGCGCGAGACCGGCGTATCGCTGGCGACCCTTGCCGATGCAGTGCGCCACAAACGTATACCGGCGTTGCAGGTACAGCGGCGGCGCTGGCTGGTGCGCGTTTCGGCTGTGAGCGCCTACTTCCAGAAGCTCGATGAGCTTGAAGATGCCGGCAGACTTCAGGACAAGCTGGTCAAGGATGGTTTGCTGACCGATGTACGCCTTCACGCAGACCGCAGGTTTTCTCGGGTGAAGGCTGTGCGATACCGCGGCAGCAAACCGCTCTCCGAAGTGCTGGTTGAGGAACGCCGCTGATGCCGCCGAGCGTGTATTATATTGACAGCAGCGCGCTGCTGAAACGTTACGTCGCCGAACGCGGCAGCGCCTGGATCAACGACTTGATCCAGTCACCGGACTGTGATCCCTACATCGCGCAGATCACGGTGGTAGAAGTGATTGCCGCCATGGCGCGTCGTCTGACAGCCAGGCAAGCCGCGGCGGCTATCGGTGCGTTCAGGACCGATTATGCGCGAGGTTTCTCCGTCATCAATATCGCGCCGGCGGTGATCGAACAGGCCATGCTGCTTGCGGAGCGACGTAAGCTGCGCGGATACGACGCCGTCCAGCTTGCGGCAGCGCTGGCGATTCAGGCGCGCCTGCCTGCGCGCAGTCCGCTGACCCTCATCGCATCCGCTGCGGAACTGCTGGCTGCGGCGCGTGATGAAGGTCTGACCGTGGACAACCCGAACGAACATCCTTGACGGGAGTGCGGGCCGGCATCGTTCGATGGCACTGTGTTCAGGATGTCTGTCGGTTGAAGCCCCGACCTGTGCTCTTGCCTTCGCCTTCACGGCTGGTTACAACTCCGAGTTCTGCGAGAACTCGGAGTTGTATCATCGGTTTCAACGCCGGACGGCGCCGCGCGTGGTCTTCTTCGCTGCTGCTTTCTTCGCGGCGGCGCGCGGCTGCGGCCCCATCGTCAGCGCCATGACGGCTTTCTGTGCGTGCAGGCGGTTCTCCGC
>JAKALH010000358.1 GCA_021813225.1 Chloroflexota bacterium | reverse complement strand
ACACCGGTTATCGGGTCGGGAAGTTCGTAGTTGGAGATCAGACCGTGGTTGATCGGCAGCCAGGTCTTGCCGCCGTCATCCGTGCGGAACACGCCTGCCGTCGAGATGGCGACGTAGATGCGTGCGGGGTTGCTGGGGTCCAGGATAATCGTGTGCAGGCACATTCCCCCGGCGCCCGGCTGCCACAGGTTGCCTTTCACGCTGCGCAGGCCGGGGAACTCCTGCCAAGTCTGCCCGGCGTCGCTGGAGCGGAACAGCGCGGCGTCTTCGACACCGGCATAGACGGTGTCCGCATCGGTCAGCGAAGGCTCCAGATGCCACACGCGCTTGAATTTCCACGGCTGCTGCGAGCCGTCGAACATCTGGTGCGTGCCGGGGACGCCGTCGTAGGTAAAGGTATTGCCCGCCGCCTCCCACGTCTTTCCGGCGTCGCCGGAGCGCTGGATGACCTGCCCGAACCAGCCGCTGTACTGCGACGCATACAGGCGGTTCGGGTCGACCGGCGATCCTTTGAGGTGGTAAATCTCCCAGCCAGCAAAATGAGGGCCGCTGATGTCCCAGCGCTTGCGGCTGGCGTCCGACATGAGGATGAAAGCGCCTTTGCGCGTGCCGACTAATACGCGAACTCCAGACATAGATCAACCCTCCTGATTCACTGCCATAACGGCATATAAACAGCCCGCCGAGTTGTACGTAGTACAGGATAGCACAAACGTTCTAATAGTCAACCACCTGCGGGCCTTTTTTCGATCCGGCGCTCGACTCTCGTGGCGTCTTTAACGCGCTTTTTACGTCTTCGCATGCGCTTTTACAGGCCCTTCAACGTGGTTTTCGCTATCCTCATGCACTGATGAAAACTTGCCAGTTCAGCCGCTATCCATGGCGCCGGCCTGCGCGACCAGCGGCTGCGCCGTAGGGTACCGTCTGCAGACGGACGACTGAAGGCGATCCGGTTTGCGCCCTGCTCCCCGTTGCCGCGCGATATGAGTACGCCGCTGCGGGCGTCCCTGTACGACAGCAACTGGCGCATGAATGACTGCGCGCCGACGGCGGAGGAGTCCGCCTGGGTATATGATCCAGCCATGTGTAGAAGTATCAGGACCCTCTACAACGTTGAACCGCCCGTGACCGAGGAAGAGGTTCGCGCGGCGGCGCTGCAGTTCGTCCGCAAGATCAGCGGCTACCGCAAACCGTCGAAGGCCAACGAGGCGACGTTTCATGCGGCGGTCGAGGCTATAACGACGATATCCGCCGATCTGCTCCACTCGCTGCGCACGGATGCGCCGCCGCGCAACCGCGCCGCTCTGGTCAGACCGGCGCGGCAGTTCCCGATGCAAGGTTGAAGCGGGCATGACGCTGGCTGATCACGTCGACATGCTTGAAACGCTGGGGTTGCTGCGCGCCCGCGCGGCCTGACTGTGGTGCATGTGTGCAACAGAACCTGGTGGACAGCCACGACACCGCCCGCATCGCCTCGCACATCGTGAACCTCGACGGCGTGCCCTGCCGCGATTCGAAGAACTATCACCGCTTCTTGCGGCTGGCCGACGGCGCGCGGCAGATTTACGTCTACCGGTGCAGGAGGGCCGCGTCACGCTGGAACTGCAGCCGCTGTGGGGAGCGCTTCTGCTGTTGTAAGCGGCGGCTGCGCCTACGGCTGCATGCCGGTCTGCAGCCACGAGACAATCTGCCGCAGCGCCTCGTAGGCCTGCAGGCGCGCTTCGGTCGTGCCGGCGCTTTCCGCGGCGTCGATTCTGTCCTGCATCTGGCGCAGCACCAGCGGCCCCATCGCCATCAGCGCCTCGGCGTTGGATGCGGCGTACTTCACCAGCACGTAGCGCACCAGGCAGGGCACCGGCACGCCGGTGGCACGGCTCAGCCCTTCCAGGGTCGGCAGCGGGTCGACGATGGTGTAGTGCGCGACGTCGGCCTTGAAGTTGGCATGCGGGTCCTGCGCATCCCAGGTATCGGTGTATGGTTCAAGCTGCATAGAGGGTCATTCTAAGCCCGCCGGCGAGCCATCCTCGCGCGGTTCGTCGTTATCGGCACAGGCTGAAGATCGTCATTCCCCGCTTTCGCGGGAACGACGGCACACCGCCCCGTCATTCCCCGCGAAAGCGGGGAACCCAGGGCAACATCAATACGAGAGCCAAACCCAACCCGCCGTCGGTCTGGATAAAACGCTGAACGGCATCGCAAGGTCGCCTGTCTTTGTCGCGCTTCTGTAACACCAACCGGCAGTCCAGTTAGGCGCCATGCTCGATCATTCACGATGCGCAGCGCTCAGCCATTACCCGCCCGATCCCGTTGCCCGCGCCGGTGATGACCGCCACCTTCCCGTTTTTTCATAAATTCCCGGAATCTGCGAGATTCCGGGAATTTTGGTGTCACTTTGTCTCATAAGAGCCAGGATTCTAAACCTTCCAAAGGCTCAATCAAGCAATAGATGCTGGATAGTTGCATCGTCACTCGACAGCCATGACTCTACATAGGTCTTATAAGCCTGCCGCAGATCAGTAATGCCGTCATCGCGGGTCGACAACTGCATGAGGACACTTTCTGAAACGGGCAAGGTGCCATTTCTCAGGCCGACATACTCGGCGTAGCTGGAATAAACCCAGTGCTCCGGTTTGTGGACCGGCCTGCCTTGACGGGATTCAGATGAATATAGCGCGACAGGTGCAGCAGATAGGTATCACTGTCAACCAGTTTACTGGCAAACCGCCCTTGGAATAACGGCCCTACCCGTCGATAACGCTTATTCATCGCTTTCGCAAACGATATGGAGAAAGGAGCCATGACACCATTCAGATCATCTACTCCTAGCCGCACCAGTAAATGGTAATGGTTTGGCATCAGACAATATGCCGCCACGTCCACAGTGCCTTGAAAGTAATGCCGCAACTGCTTCAGGAAGAATGTGTAGTTGGGTGCATCGAAGAAGATATGCTCATGGTTAACGCCGCGATTGTAGAGGTGGTAGTAATAACCTGCACGGAATTCGGTTGTGCGGCGCGGCATGGCTTAAGGTTCCCTGGATTCCCGGAATATCCCACAGGGATTCCGGGAATCTTTTAATGCGGTATCAGTCCCTTCTCAGCGTACGGGTCACGCGGCCGGCCGGGTCGACGAACTCGACGATCAGCGGCATCTGGCCCATGGCGTGAGTGGAGCAGGACAGGCAGGGGTCGTAGGCGCGCACAGCCGCTTCGACGCGGTTCAGCAATCCCTCGCGCACAGTCTGGCCGTTGATGTAGGTCTTGGCGACGCTGTCTACGGCGTTGCTCATGGCCCAGTTGTTGTGGCCGGTGGACACGATCAGGTTGACCTTCTCGATCTGGCCGTTTTCCTTCACCCAGTAGTGATGGAACAGCGTGCCGCGCGGCGCTTCGATGACGCCGACCGCCTCGCCGTGGAAGTCCCTCTTCGTGTTGACGATGTCGTTGCTCAGGATATCCGGGTCGTTCAACAGAATCTCGACGCGCTCGATAGCGAACAGCATCTCGATCAGCCGCGCGTAGTGGTAGTGCAGCGTGTTCTCTACCGGCTTGCCGGGGTTCAATGCCCGGAAGGTCTTCAGCTCTTCGTTGGCGATGGGCGTGTCGATCTGGTCGCACGCATTCAGGCGGCCCAGCGCGCCGACGCGATACACGCCGCCCGGGAAGCCCAGCTTCTTGTAGTACGGGAATTTCAAATACGACCAGTTCTCGACGTGCTCAGAGATGTAGTCCAGATAGCGCGTGGCGGGGAACTGCTCCAGCAGGTTGCCGTTGCGGTCGATCAGGCGGCAGTCGCCCTGGTACAGTTCCAGGCTGCCCTTCGGGCTCACCAGCCCAAAGTAGCCGGTGGGGAAGACGCCGAACTTGTCGATGTCCTCGCGGTTTTTGGCGGCCCAGTCCTTCATGATGGCGATGCCGGCCTCGGTCGTTTCCATGGCCTCCTGC
>JAKALH010000009.1 GCA_021813225.1 Chloroflexota bacterium | reverse complement strand
GTCCATCGCGGCTTTCAGCCGCGGTCGGCGCGCTGCCCAGTTGCACGCGCGATGTCACGGCGCCCTGCGCATCCAGCGCGGTCACCTCGCCCGCGCGCCCCAGGGCATAACACAACGCGCCGCCGATCACAAGCTGTGTCGCGGCTTCATGCGCGCGCGCGTGCCAGCGCTTCACGCCGGATGGGTCGAAGGCGGTGACAAAGCCATTATCAGCCGCGCCAACCACCAGGCCCGCAAACCCGGCCACGGCGCGCACCGGTTCGCCGAGGTGGCTGGCCCAGCGGATGCGGTCGCGCGGCTCGGCCCAGGCGAAACTCTTCGTGGTGACATCGCCATAGAAGGGCGGCATCGGCCGTCCCAGCGGTTGCAGCCTGGCGTCGAACATGCGCACCCAGCCTCGGTTGGTGCCGGCCGCGATCTCCCATTTGCCGTCTGCGTCGATGTCCCCCACCCACACCGCGCCCAGCGAGGATGTCCAGCCGTCGTTCACGTACAGATCGATATAGTGCCCGGTGTGGTCGATGACCTGCACTGCCGAGTGGCAGGTGTTGAAGGACATGCCGCCCACCAGCACGCGCCGGCCGTCGCCATATAGATCGACGGCCTGGTACGTAGTGTACGGCCCGTACAGGCTGACCATGCGCCACCGTTCATGGCCGTCCGCATTGAGCGAGTGCAGGTGCATGTTATCGGGCGACACGTAAATTTCCACCTGGCCATCCGCGTCGAGGTCATCGATGTGCACGCGCCGTATCTGCCCCAGCCCGGCATACAGCCCGTAGGTCTCCGGCAGCAGGCCAAACTCGCGCTGCCACAACGGGCGGCCCTGCCGGTCGAGCGCGTAGACCGTGCGGTCTTCGCAACCTGCCACGATCAGGTCGCCCCGGCTGTCCAGGCTGTTGACCGCGCCGCCAGCCTGGAACTGCCATTGCGCCTTGCCGCTCTCGTCCAGCCTGCGCACCAGACCGGCTTCGTCGCCGACGAGCCAGCCTTGTTCCACGCCGACCAGCGTGCGCAACGGCGCGTCGAACTTCACGAACGGCTGCAGGATGCGCCTGGCCGGCGCCTGCCCGGCAACCTTCGGCGGCAGCGCCTGTGCGGAGATCATGTCCAGTTGGATCAACGGCTGCGTCAGCGCCGGCGCGGCCAGGGCATGCCGTCCCGCACTCAACTGCAACGCCTTTCGCTGCCCGCCGATAGCGAGCTCGACGGCGACATCTTCGTCACAATCGAAAGTCATTTGACCGCGCGCCTCATATTCGAACGAAACCGGCGCGTAGGATTGCAAGGATACATGGCTGCTCTCGAAGCGCGTGACGCCCGCCGCCGACAGGCGATGCGCAGCCAGGAAGACCAGTTGGGCATCGCTGCGCACGCCGGCTATATCGACCGGCCCAAAGCCCGCCACGGCCTCCTCGCCGCCCGACAGGCGCACCAGACCATCGCGCAACTGGCGCACCGAAAAACGGCACGGCTCGCCGGGCGTCTCCGCATACAGCAGGTTGGCGAATGTGAACGCGGCGCCGCGCGGCAGTTCCACGCGCGCCGTCTGCTGCCACTCGTGAATGGCGCCGGCGGTGATGGGATGCCAGGCGTAGCGCGACCACTGTTCCGCGAGTGTGGGATGCCCGCTGATCAGCGCACCTTCATAGCGCGCCGCGGGGACGATGTGAAAGCTGGCCTCGACGGCGGCAACCCGGCGTTGCCCGACGGTGAATGTACCCAGCGGCAGCGCCACGCGCTGCGAGCCGTCTTCCGATACCAGCGTCACGCTGCGGATGACGCTGCTCTGCGCCGTGCCCAGATAGACGCGCAGAACATGCGCCGGTCCGCCGCGCAGCCGCACGCGCCCTTCCAGCACCGCCTCGTCCACTTTGCCGGGCGGGTCCAGGCGGTCGCCGATGATGAACTCGACCGGGTAGCGTTCGTCGAAGTCGAACACCGCCGAGTTCGCCCACGTCGTCGCGCGCGTGGTGCTCAGATCGACCTGCAGGCGATACTCGCCGTCGGGGGCCTCGAACGCGACGCGCGCCTCCCCCAGCAGCGTGGTGAGGTGCAGCGCATCCGATGTCGCGCTGGCGCCCTGCGGCGCGCGTTGCGTGACCATCAGTCGGCCGTCGGCGCTCTCTCGCGCGCGTTCGCCGGCGGTGAACCAGCGCAGCGCTAGGTTATAGGCGCCGCCGGTTCGCGCGGTCACCCGATCCAGCACCACGAAAACCTGCCCGCGCAGCCATACCACCGCGCGGCCCCAGTCAGCGCCGCCGTAATCGCGCATGATCGAGTGGCTGAAGCCGGTCGAACCCAGGTTCGCCACGCAGGCTTTCTCGGCGAAGGCCGGCAGCGGTGAGCCGACGCCGTCCGAGGCGATGGTCAGGGCATTGTGGCGGGTGACGTCCGGGCCGCGGAAGTCGCCGTCCACCAGCCAGGTGCGCTCGAACTCGTCAAACTGCAGGATGGCGTTGGCGTCCTCGTGGCCGTGGCTGGCGCCGCACACGCCGTCGATCAGCAGGTATTGATCCTGCGGCGACCAGCCGCTGCGAAATGCGATCTTGTCCAGCGATTTTTCCAACGGCGTGTTGGGCGTCTGCAGGAACATGCGCTCGCGGTAGAAGCGCGGCGCGTGACCGTGGAAATGATAAAAGGCCGGATCGACCGTGCAGTAGCGCACGCCGACATGATCATCCGGGCGCACGCCCGCCAGCCCGTCGTCGTACTCGCGGCCAATGCCATTCAACCCCGACATGCCGACGCGGTGATAGACCAGCGACTTGCGGCGCGCGAAAAAGCGATAGCGCGCATCGCCAGTGGCGAATGCGGCCTTGCCCAGCAGCCCGCACGGCGGCGGTTGCTGCCAGGGGAAGATATCGCCGCTGTTGGCGACCGTCCCGGTGTTGGTGCAGGACAGGATGATGCGTTCGACGGCGCGGCGCAACGCCCCGCTCTCGACAAAGACCGCATCGTCCACCGCGTGAAAGTAGTCGAAGTTGATATCGAGTTCAAGCTCCCACTCGTGCCAGGTT
The DNA here is from genome assembly GCA_021813225.1 of Chloroflexota bacterium. Taxonomy (GTDB): domain Bacteria; phylum Chloroflexota; class Anaerolineae; order J036; family Brachytrichaceae; genus CAIXPS01. Next base: position 15,027 of record JAKALH010000009.1, on the reverse strand, counting down.
TCACACTGCCCACGCGAGGATGTCCGCCCCGGCTTGAACGCCTGATGGATGACGCGCCGCCAGCGCGCGATCTCGTCCTGAATGCCGGGCAGGTCGGGATAGTCGCGCTCCAGATAGCCAGCCACCAGCCACACCGCGAAGGCGGCGTTGGTGTGATGATTCTGGCGCAGCCCGTCGTCGTCCATGATTTCCGGCACGTCGACAAAGCCGATGCCTTCCTCGGAGCGCGCCAGCGCCAGGAACAGGTTGGTGATGTGCAGGCGGTCCGCTGCATTGAAGATCGGCTGTTCTTCGATGATGTCCCACAGCGCCGCATCAAACAGCCATAGCATGTGCATGCCGCTGATTTGCTCATTCAGCCGATCCAAGTCGAAGCTGAGCAGGTAACGCCGATATGCCTGACCAAGGTCTGCGCGGCCGGTCAAATAGTAACGCAGGCCGTTGCTCAAGCCGGGCTTATAAGGGTAATAATCGCCGGCGGCGGCGCGGAATTGCGCATCGGCGTCGTCCGCCAGTTCCACATCCAGCAGCGGCCCCAGCATAGGCTGAACGGCATGGGCGAGGAATCGCTCGGCGGCGCGCTCCGCGCCTGCGGCATCGCTGCAACCGAGCAACACGACGTTGCGCGCGCGCCCGAAAGGGTTGTGGATGGTGCGCACCTCATAACCGCCCGGGCCAGGATAACGTTTATCCGTCCAGCACATATATGCGTGATAGAGTCGCGCGATGAACGGGTTGGTGGACAGGTCGCCCAGGACAACCAGCGTGCGGCTATAGTCATCCGGAGCGGGCTGCGGCGTCACGCGCACATCCGCCGCGAACCGCGCCCGCAGCGCCGCGGCGGCGCGTTCGGCGCCGGCGCTATAGGCCGGCGCAGGCACAATCGTCACGCGGTCAAGGGCTGTCGTCAGGCACAGGTCCTTCAGGTTCTCGATCCGCGGGCTGGCTGGTTGGGTCATATTGGCTCCGATATAGTTAGATGCCTTTACAATTATATCGTTTTTAGCTGCTCCAAGCCCCGTCTCAGTTCTGTTGGCGAAATGGACACGAGCCGGCGAAAGACGCGAAAAACGATGTCGTCTTTCCCGCTTCCGCGGGAATCCAGTGCTTAGCGCGGCTTCTGGATGCCCGCATCCGCGGGCATGACGAGATGCCGCTGACCGTCATTCCCCGCTTCCGCGGGGAATCCATGCCGACGCCTGCAATGGTCGCGGCCGTACCGTGTGACGCACGCAAAAAACCACTGCTTGACAACCCGTACTGTTGCCCGTACCATTCGCGTGATTGTAAAGTTTGTTAACCAAACCCATCCCGGAGGATCAACATGGCTCGCTATGTGACCGTCAGCGCCATCGGCGCACGTCCTCCCGCCGTCGATCCGGCGCGCACCGCCGGCGAAGCGGTTGAGGTCATGACCGGCCACCTGATCGCGCAACTCGCACAGGTGTGGCCTGACCAGCCGGACCTGATTGTGCTGCCCGAAGTATGCGACCTGCCAGCCAACTACGACGAGACGAGCGAACTGACCCTCAAGACTTACCTCGCAGCGCGCGGCGACCGCATCCTGCAGGCGCTGGCCGCTCTCGCGCGCGGGCACCGCTGCTATATCACCTACCCAGCGTTGCGCGCCCTGCCCGACAGCACGTGGCGCAATTCGATCCAGTTCATCGACCGGCATGGCGACGTGGCTACAATCTATGACAAGTATCATCCGACGATCTGGGAGAACGAAGCCGGCATCCTTTCCGGCGAGCAGCCGGTAGTTACGGAGTGCGACTTCGGGCGCGTCGGGTTCGGCATCTGCTTTGACCTCAACTTCGATGAGTTGCGCCTGCAGTACGCCCAGGCGCGCCCGGAGGTGCTGGTCTTCAGTTCCATGTATCACGGCGGGCTGATGCAGGCGTACTGGGCTTACTCCTGCCGGATGCACTTTGTCGGCGCAATCACCGGCACGGGCGGTTACGTGCTGTCGCCGCTGGGCGAGCGCATCGCCGCCAGCACCAATTACTTCAACTACACGTCGGCGCGGGTCAATCTGGATTGCCGCGTCGCGCACCTGGACTACAACTGGGAGCGCCTGACCGCCCTGCGCGAACGGTACGGCGCGCGCGTCAAGGTGGTCGACCCCGGGTTCCTCGGCTCGGTGTTGATATCGAGCGAGGCGGAAGATATGAGCGTCGACAGGATGATCACGGAGTTCGGCATCGAACTGCTGGATGATTACTTCACACGCGCCCTGGCGTTCCAGGCGGCGCACAGACCCGCAAACACCAATTGATTCCCTACGGAGTTGAAATCATGAGCAAGACCATACGCATCGGCATCATCGGTTGCGGCGCCATCGGCGCCGAACACGCCAAGGCGTTGGCGCAGGTGGACGGCGCGCAGATCGCCGGCTGCTGCGACCTGACCATGGCGCGCGCGGAAGAATACGCGCGGACCTACGGCATCGGGTACGCCACCACGGAGCATGACCGCATCATCGCCGACCCGGATATCGACGCAATCTACGTGCTGACACAGCACGACTCGCATGCCGACCTGTGCATCCGCGCGGCGCGCGCGGGCAAGCACGTGCTGGTCGAAAAACCGCTGGCGCTGTCCGTCGAGGACTGCCTGCGCGTGGGGCGCGCCGTCAAAGAGACCGGAGTTACACTGATGACCGGCTTCAAAATGCGCTACTACGACCTGGTGCAGCGCGCGCGCGACCTGATGCCGAAACCGCTCATGCTGACCATGCAGATGATGGATAACCGCTGGCCCGGCGATTTCTGGGCCAACGACCCGGTGAAAGGCGGCGGCAACGTCCTGAGCCAGGGTTGCCACTCCTGCGACCTGTTGCGCTTCATGGCGCGCAGCGACCCGCTGGAGGTGTATGCCGCCGGCGGCAACTACTACCAGCCCACCGGCGTGGTCGACAACGTGTGCGCTACGTTCAAATTCGCGAACGGCGTCGTGGCAAGCTGGGTGCAGGGCGACTGCCGCGTCCCGGCGGCGGTGAGCAAGTTCTTCCTGCAGGCTTACGACGCCGACCGCTCCGTCACGCTGTCCGACCGCCTGACGCGCATGGTGGTAAGCACGCCCGCTGATGGGGTCGCGGAGACGCGCAGCAGCGAGACCGGCTTCGTCGAGGAGAACCGCGCCTTCATCCATGCGCTGCAGAACGGCCTGACCGCGCCCATCGACCACCGCGACGGCCTGTTCGCCACGCTGATGGTGCTGCAGGCTTTTGCCTCCATCCGCAGCGGGAAACCCGAACCGATCGCGGCGTTGATGGCGGAACTGGCGGGGTAATTCAGCGCCCCACGCAATAAATATATCCATCGCCGGCGGCGACCAGGATTTCGCACGCGCCGTCGCCGTTCACATCCGCCGCCACCGGCGAGCCGATCGCGCCGGCCAGGCGATGCCGCCACAACACCTGCGGGCGGCCGTCGTGCACGCCGATTGCCCACAGGTGTTCATCGTTGCAGCCCAGCACGAACTCCAGGCGCCCGTCGCCATCCACATCCGCAACGATGGCGTCGCTGCCGGCGGCGCCCAGATCAAGCGCCCACTTGAGCGCGCCAGTCGCGCCGTTATAGCAATTGAAACGGCCGTCGAGAAAGGCAATGCCCAGTTCCATGATGCCGTCGCCATCCACATCCGCCACACCCGCCGTGCGGCCGGCGCTGTAATTCAGCCCATTGATCTTCCAGTGAAGCGCGCCACTGGCGGCGTCGGCGCAGTAGATCGACATGTAACCGCCGCTCGCCAGCGTCTCCAGCCTGCCGTCGCCGTCCATGTCGAGCAGCGCCAGATGGTGATAGCCGGGGCGGTTGGAATCGCTGAACAGCGTGCGGCCGTCTGCGCCGTCGATTTGGTGATAGGTGAAGTACCACAACCCTACCAGGTCGTCGTGCCCGGCGCCGCGCACGTCGGCGACCGCCGGGTACCAGCAGATGCCGGGGCTGTTCGACCAGACCATTTCACCGCTGTCGCTGCGGATCAGGTGGTCGGCCTGCGCCGGCGGGGCGGGATAGTCCGTGCTGAGATAGATGTCCTTGCGCGCGCCATCGAGAAAGTGCCCGCAGGCGACGCGCAGGCGCTCGCCGACGGATGACCCGCATTCGTAACGGCGCGCGACCCGCCCATCCGCGTCGACCAACTCAAGCGCGCGATCCTGCGCGACGTGGAACAGATAGCGCTCAGATGAGCACTCCGACAGACCATCGATGAGCGGGCCGTCATCGACGATGGACACCGGCAGGTTGGCGGTCGGGACTGAACCCGCGCCCAGCATCGGGCTGGTCTGCCACAGCAGGCGCGGCGGTTCGCTGCTTGCATCCAGGCACTGCACGCGCCGCGCGGCATTGGCTACCAGCACGCGCGGCGGCTCGCCCTCGCGCAGTACTGCTACGGAAGGCTGCGGTTGCCAGCCGCCCGTCGGCATCACGGCGCGCGATGCCTCGCGCGGGTCATATGCGATGAGCGCGCCGAGGCTGTCCACCAACAGCACCTGCGGCCGCCCCAGCCCGAGCAGATCGCCCAGCCCGGCGGCCTGCGTCGCGGGGTCATCGAGCGGTGCGCGCAGCTTCGGTTGCAGGCTCACGCCGTCCAGCCACACCAACTGCTCGGCGCCGTCTGGCTTTTCACGCCATGCGGCCAGCAGCTCGTCCACGCCGTCGCCGTCCACATCCAGGTTCACCACCTGCGCCCCCGACTTGTGCGGGAAGTAGTTGTTGTTTATGGCGGGCGGATCGTCGGCCTGGTAAAACAGCAGGCGCGCGCGCTCCAGGCGGCCGCACTCCATACCGCCGCGACAGGCGTGCAGGATGTCGCCCTCGCGCGTGTAAATCTCGCGCGCTCCGTCGCGATCCACATCCGCCGCGCCTGCCAGGCGATGGTTGGCCTGATGCCACACGGTCTTCGACTCGCGCGGGTCGATGAGCAGCACATAGGGATATGCCGGCGCAACCACCGGCACGTCGAAGATGCTGCGCGAATGGTCGAAGGCGTATTGCACGCCGCCCTCGCCTTCGATGAGCATCATGAGTTCGCCGCGCGCGCCATACGGCCCTGCGATATCCTGCAGCGTTTTACCCTCGCACACGATGCGGTTGTAGGCCGTGTTCAGGCCGCGTTCCAGCCAGCGGAAAGTGGCCAGATGCCCCCAGCCCGCGTTCAAAATGGTCTGCCGCCCGCTGCCGTCGAGGTCGGCCAACTGAGTCGCGCCGTACGGGCGGTGGCCGTCGTAGTCGCACAGTTCTTTGACCGCGCCGGTCGCGGCATCCATGCAGGCGACGATCATGCGCTCGGCGTATTTGGAGACGCGCGGCCACTTGACGATGATGACGATTTCGGGCTTGCCGTCGCCGTCCACATCGCCGACTACCGGGTAGGCCCGGCAGTGCAGGTTGAACAGGTCGCCGACGGGCTCGCCGCCCCACAGTTTTTCCGGTCGCTCCACCCCTGCGGCAAATGAGATGGCGTAGCCGTTCTCGCCGCGGTTCTCGTACGCCTTGTTGGCGAACATGACCAGCTCGCGGCGGCCGTCTCCATCGATGTCAAACAGTTTCCCGCCGAAGCCCACAAAATCGTCGAACACCCACTCGCTCAACGCGTCTCCGTCTCGACCGTCGAGCACGGTCAACTGGCCGGGGTTGGCGGAGCCGGCCAGAACCTCGACGCGACCGTCGCCGTCCACGTCGTCGATGGCAAACAGCCAGCCGCCGTGCGGGAACGTACGCGACCACAACCGCTCGCCCGATGCGCGAAAAGCAGTCAGCCCGCCTGAGAACGTGGTCACCAGTTCGTTGCGACCGTCGCCGTCGATATCGGCGATACGCGTGGTTCCGATCACGCCGCCGACCTGCCAGCGCCACAGCGTGCGCGGTTGCCGGATGTTACACGGCAGCGTAGCGCGCGCCGTGCGGCGCTGGTCGCCGCGATAGGCCGTCCACTCACCGAGGTGTTGGGTCATTTTGTCCTCCGGGTTCAACCGGTTCCTGATTCCAGTCGTCGTTCAGCCGGGGCCGCCGCTGCAGGGAATCGAACTCGAGACCAATGTGTATCGTCGCGCCCGGATCGGCCTGGGAATGATGTTCGCGCGGCTCCGTGCGGGTTGCCAGGCGCGTTCCGCCGGGCAGTTCGATCTCCAGGGCCAGGTTGCGCACGGCGAATACATCGCCTGGACCGTCGGGGTCGATCTCGACTTGGTTACCTAGGCCGATATGCGCCAGCGCATCAGGCGGGACGGGCACAGTAAAGTCAACGCGCCAGAAATCGTTATTGCGCGCAGGCACCTGACCGATCATCACACCGTTCAGGCGTATCGGGCGATTGCGCATCTGCAGGCTGGAGCCGTCCGGGCTGGGGTAGCGCATGTCCGGCGCGCCGGTCGGTGTCAGCATGTCGAGCCGCAGGTGCGCCGAGAGCGGCAGGATCGGCGAGCCATCCGGCCGTGTGCGAAACGCGACTTGCACGACATCAACGGGCATGACGACTTCTGCCTCGTAACGGGCATTGGTGGAGCGAACGCCCCACATCATCCGGCGTCTGCCCGCTGCAGCGCACTCGGCCTGCACGGCGAGCATGGCGCTGCCGTGCGCAGGCAGGCTGATTCGCGTACGCGCGGGCTGGACGGCGATATCCTCCGACACGCCCGCAACTGTGATCAACATGTCCTCACGCGTGTTGTTCGCCAGTCGCACGCGCAGCGTACCGGGATGGCCTGCCAGCAGCGTCGGGCTGCCGGCCCAACTCACGCTGAGCGGATCATCGATCCACAATTCCCAGCGCAGCGTCTGCAACCGGCCGCCTGCCAGCGCGCGCAGGTCGGTCACCGCGCGCTCACCCGCGCGCACCGCCAGCGCGCTGACCACGGCGGTTTGGCTGGACATTGGCGGCGCATCGAGCGCGACCTGCGCCGCACCGTCCAGTTGCAGCCTGACGACCTCATCCGTCCAGTTATCGAAGTTGAACACCAGATCGATTGGACTTCGTTCGCCCGTCACGGCATGCGGTGTCTGTAACGCGATGAAGGCCCCTTGCCGCGCCGCGATCAACATGGCCGCTGAACGCAGCCGCGGCAGAGAAAGCCGAATGAGTTCGCCATCGCGCTGAAAGGGCAGCCGAGTCAGCCCTATTGCATCCGACGTGAGCGCATACACCGCGCGGACAGCATCGCTTTGCGGCAGACGCAGGGCGACCGGCACACCAAACTGCATGGCGCGGCTGCGCAACGCCTGATCCATGACAGTCAGTGTAACCAGTGTATTGCCATCAGGCGTGCAAAAGGCGTTCGTCTCGATGCCCGGCGGGGCCGACACCGGCTGCGCCGTGAGCAGCCACGTCTTGCCGCGCAACTGCTCGAACAGCGGACGGTAGCGTTCATACAGGTCGCGCACGTCATCGGGCGCTACCCACTCGCTAGTAGTATCGACCGCGCCGAGCAGCGTCTGCCATGCAAAGGTAAATGACGGCGGTATCGGCCAAAGCCCCAGCGTCAGATTGCGCTTGTACTGGTATTCACCGAGCACCGCGCAGCAGGTTGGCTTGTTGCCCACCGTCAGATACTGGATGCGCTCGCCTTGCACGCCGCCGCCTTCGGCCATCATGCCGTCGGCAAAGCGGGCGATATCGGCTGAATACGGGCCGTTCCACCACAGGAACTTGCCGCGCCCGCGCGCATGCTGCGCCAGTTCGGCCGCCAGCAGGCATTCGGCGTGCCCCATGCGATAAGCCACCCGCCCATCCTCGATGGACCAGCCATCATCGGCGCCGGGGGAGAAGTCGAGTTGGTCGAAGGTGAACTGATCCATGAACACGCCATCGACCGCGGGATAAAGATTGAGCAGGCGGCGGAACTCCGCACGTACGTGGCGGCCCCACTCCGCATCAGGGCGCGCGTTGAGAATGTGCTGCTCGAACCAGTCCACGTGCAGCGCGCCGTCGCGCCCGCGCACGATCGATTCGGCGTAGCGCCCGCGCGCCAGGACGTTCCAGCAGTCATGCGGGTTGTAATAGATCAGGCTGCGCATGCCGCGCACGCGCACTCCCGCAATCATGCGGCGCACCTCAGCCTGCGAACAATTCTTCGGCGCGGCGCGCTCGATATAAGCCAGTATCTCGGCCAGCGATCCTGACTCGGCGGGACGCGCCGGGTCGGGGTCGCGTTTGGCGTAGGCCCACCAGTCATCGGCGGCGCGGGTGTAGGGTTGATCGCCCGGCGCGATTTTGCCGAAGTAAGGGTAGGTATAGTGCACCTCAACCGCCTTGACACCCTCGTCGACCCAGCGATCCATCAAGTCATCCGGCGCCAGCGATGACAGCATGAACGCGCCGTAGTAATCGTCTGCGCGCGGGAAATCGGTGAAGAAAACATCCCGGTAGCGTTGTGTCAGGTAGCCCAGCCCGGGCCGCCAGTCCCCCTCGTGAGCGACCAGCCCCAGTTCGAGCGTCAACGTCTGTTCGGGTTCGAGCCGCACGTGAGGCCGGCAGATGCTGACACAGTGACCATCGTCATGCGACTGGATCACCTGGAACGGGCGGATGGGCAGGTCAAGATCGGCAAACAGCGTCAGCCCGGCCGTCCGGTTATAGAGCGTCGCAAACGGAATCGTGATCGGTTCGCCGGAGGCGCGAAAACCGAAACGCACCGCCTCGTGAGGATCCGGGCGCGGCAGCGATGCTGGGCAGAACAACTGGAAGCCCGGTGCCAGCGGCAGGTCCAGCCAAACGGTCAGTTCGCGCCGGCGCGCTGCGCGGTTCGAGAGCGTCACTTGCCAGGCCAGCGCGCACTCGTCGAGACGGCGCATGCCGCATTCAACATCCAGTTCCGCTGCCTCGCCGCGCTCAAACTCCGTAAGGGTCAGACGAGTTGGCGTGCGCAGCAACGGCGCCGCATCCAACCGCACATCGTGAATTCGCGCGGCGTCGTCCAATACAACGGCCAGCGCTCCAACGTGAAAGATTGTCATATTTCAACCTTTGTAAGGCATGCGCGCCAGGCCCTCGGAATCTCAAAGCCGCTCATCAGGCGTACGGGCAGGCCTGTGTGCCTGCCCTACGCACATGGTCAACGGGCCGACACACAGGCCTTTATCTGGAGCAGGCGGCCATCAGGTTGCGCCATGACCATTTCACGCGGCCCGACAGCGCACATCTGGTCAATCAAAACGCGGCGGGTATCCAGAACGCGCCAGGTCTTGTCCAGCACGATCAGCCGCTCGCGCGTGCCGACCAGCCAGCGCGATTCGCCCTCCCATGCGGCGACGCCCCGCACGGGCGCGCCGACATCCAGGCGCTGCCGGGGCTGGCCGTCCAACAGCCCAAACGCGCACACGAAACCATCGGCGCCGCCGGTCACCACTACGGGCTCGCCGTCATCATGGCCGGTACGGCAAGCGGTCAGCGGTGCGCCACCCTCGATCTTCCACAGCCAGTCGCGCGCGGAGATTGACAGAACGCCAAACCCGTTTTCGTTGGCGCTGAGCACGTATCCCGATCCAGCGTGATCCACTGGCTCAAAGGCTACACTGTCGCCGGTGACGAAGGGAATGACGCATTCGCAGGCGCGGAACATCTGCTGGCGTGCACCGCCAAAGGAGATCACCGCGCCGCTGTGAGCCATTCCCGCTTGACCGGTATACAGATTGTGGCCGTGATTCCAGCGCGTGCGCGTCCACAGGTCGAAGGCGCCCCCCGTCGGAACAGCCAGCAGATCGGTTACCCATGCGCCGTCCACAAAACTGTGTCCCAGCACCTGACCGTCCGGGTCGATGAAGACCAGCAGTCCGTAGCAGCCCAGCACCAACGCCCCGCGCCCATCAGGTTCACGATGCCACACAGCCAGGCTGTTCACCGCCTGCGGCGTGCCCATGTGCAGGCCGCTGAACCTGCCCTCATCTTGAAAACCCTGCAATGAGATCGTCTGGCGCAGCCGCCCGTCCGGCTCGAAGAGGCGCACAAGCCTATCCAGCGTGCACACGCACACCTGACGCCGCCCCGCGCCGTCCATGTCGTGACACGACATATGCGTGATGGGGCTGCCGGCCTGCCAGCGCCAGCGCACCGCGCCGCCATGCGAGAGCACGACGACCTCGTGCGCCGCATTGATCGCGACCAGTTCACGCTCACCGTCGCCGTCGCCGTCCAGGTCGGCCGATACCAGCTTGATGACTGGCGGCGTGCACAGGCGGTCGGCGTACAACTCGATCTCGTGCAGCACCAACGGCTCATCCGCAGACGGGCGCGGCGCCTGCAACCTGACCTGGCGGGCCTGCTGGTGAATCGGTATGCGCAGCGCCTCCATCGGGTCGGCGAAGGCATAGAAACGCCGATGCGTATGCGTCTCGCGCTGGATGGGCTGATCGCAGGCGCGGTTATCGGATTGAAAGCCATCCGTACTGACGGACGCCACGATGCCGTCGGGGAGTGGATGGAACACGCGCAGCGTGGGCAGCGCGCGGCTGTCGCCGATCACGCGCAATGAGTGCAGACGCTGCGGCTCGTCGAGTTCGAGTTGAAAGTCATAGCGCGGCGCGTCCGGCCACTGCTGCGACAGCGTGCGGATCTCCGGCGTGACCGTGTCGATCAACTGGTCCGCGTAACCGTCCAGAGGCAATGGGTTTGCAGTCACCGTCACGGCGCGGATGCGCTCTTGAACAGGCTGCCAGCCTTCAAACTGCCATTGCACATCGGGCGGCACTGCGGCATCGGTTGGCGTAGTAACCTGCGGCTCCCGCTGCGCGAGCGCGGCCAGCGCGTTCAGCCAGTCCGCCAGCGCCGCACGCAGATTGTCACAGCCCCCGGCCGGCAGGTTGAACAGAAATGGCGCGCCGGCATCGGCCAGAACATTCGTGCGCCACCCGCCCAGGTCGATGGACACCAGCGCGCCTGTGCTGTCCGGCGTGTCGGCCTGGATGATCCCGCGCTGTCCGGCCAGGTCAAGACACAGCCCCACCGGCCGGTCGCTGTCGATTTTCCAGTCAGAACTCGTGAACTGGCGCATACCGGCCAGCGCCACTTCCTCCGGCGTCGCCAGCGCGCTGAGCGCCTGGGCTGTCATCCCCGTTGCGCGCAAGCCCTGCCGGCGCGGATCGATGGCGCACCATGCCAGCGGACGGCCTGCTTCCGTGACCAGGCACTGTTCGGGCGACAGGCGCGTGATATCGGGCGCAGTCCCCTCCGAAGCCGGTCTCGCGCAGAACAGGTTGTGGAAGGTGATCCATGCGCCAGCGTCGTATTCGCCGCGCTGCACCTGGCGCAGCACGTACGGGTTCACGGCGCCATTCACACTGCCGGACTCCTGGCTGAGCGACAGGTCCTGATTCCAGCGCAGCCGGAAGATGTGCCCACCCTGGCGCGATTGCCAGGTCTGCCCCAGCATTTCCGCATGGCAGGGCGTGCGCCAGGAGAGCGTGAACGAATACGGGCCGGCCTGCTGCATTTGCGCCGCGTCTATGACCAGGAAGGTGCCGTGGTCTTTCTTCAGCCAGAACAGATGACGGGTCCAGGCCGTGTGATGGTACTCGTTAAGGCGCGTGGCGCTCAAGGCCAGGTCAGAATAGTCGGCGGCAGCCAGCCATTCGCCCACCGGCGAAATCGGCGCGTTGTCGTAACCGTCGCTGCTGAGCAGCCCGTTCTTGTGCAGGTACGACTGGCGGTCGGTATTTTGAATAAGGAAGATGTGACCGAACTGGCTGAAACGCACGATGGCATTGACCGAGTGCATGCTGCCTTGCCAGCGGAAACCGCCGTGATAACCCTGCAGCAGCACATACGGCGCGTTGCGCTCGAAACCGCCGCGCAGAACCAGCTTGTCGAACATGCGATCCTGCGCCAGCGTTGTCACGCCGACGCCGCCCTGCGGCTGCCAGACTTCGGGCGCATCGACGAAATGGCCGCGGTTGTGCACCCGGCGCGGCGGGTGATGCACCAGTTCAGCCTGATACGGGCTGATGGGCAGCACGCGCAGACCCGTCAGGCGTTCGGGCGGCTGCGAGGCCAGTTCATCGCCTGTATCGAACTTGTGCATGAAGGGCGGCGAGAGCGACCAGCCATCCCAGCGCAGCGGCGTCTCCAGGTTGGGCATGTGCCGGCGAATCCATTTCAACTGGCCGTCGCGGTAATAGAAAGCGCCGGCAGCCACCAGCAGCCCGGCTTCCTGCGGGTTCGCCATCGCGCCCAGCAGGGCTTCGCCGTAGCCTTCGACGCCCGCGCCCGCGCCCATGTTGTCGTGCACGCCGATGGCGCGCTGCGCCATCAGCCAGGCATTGCCGCTCTCGAACAGGTCAAAACGTTCTTCGCCGAGGGCGTACCATACCAGTGTGGACAGGTTGTTCAGCGTGCTCTCGTCATCCTGATCGTCCACCCGAGCGCGCGCCAGCGCATCGAGGAAAGTGCGGCATTCCGCCGCCCAGCGCTCGCACAACTGCCGGCCGGCTTCGTTCAAGACGGCGTGATCGAGCAGATAGCGCGCCTGCAAATAGAAGGCCATCGTGCCCTTGCCGTGATGGCGATGCCCCAGCGGCGGCCGGCCATCGGACATGCGCCACCACATATGCTGCGTGCCAAGCGCGGTAGCCAGCAGCAATTCATCGGTGTGCAGCAGATCGGCGGAATCGAGAAATCTCCCGGCGCTGAGCCACGGGATGGCGCGGATGATCCTCTCAATGGCGTAATGCCAGTCGCCGTAGCCGTCGGTATAGTGGCGATTCAGCGCGCGCAGGCAATCGCGCGCGTAACAGGCGTAGCGCCCGTCCCCGCTCCAGGCATAAGCAATGGTATAGGCGCCGACCGCATTCAGCAGCGCCGCCCCCGGCTCCGGTTTGGGCGCATCCAGCAGCGTATCGGGGCGCGTGGCGAGTTGATGCGCCAGCGCAGGCGCGAGCGACACATCGAGCGTGAACGGCATGCTCAACTCGCCGTTTCGCGCACGCGGTTCGCAGGCTGCCAGGAAGCGTTCCACCGCGCGCTCGACGCCATCGGCGGCGCTGCCGCCCAGCAGGACGCTGTTGACGCGCGTGCCGTAGGGGTTGACGAGCGAGCGCACTTCATATCCGCCCGGCCCGGGATACGTGGCATCCGTGGCGCAGAAATACCGCGCGTACAACGGCACCAGGGCGCGGTTGGTGTTGATATTCCCCAGCAGAACCAACGGCCGATTGCGATAGGCATCGGGCAGGCGGCTGTATCGTTCCGGCAGCAACTGCGTGTCGGTGAAGCATTCGAGCCTGACGCCGGAGAAACGTTCGATGCCGTCCCGCAATCTTTCCGCCAGGCTGGCATATGGCTCCATAGCGGGAGATACGATGACGGCTGACGCGCGCCCCTCGCGAGCGAGCGCTGTATCGGTCTGCACGGTGCGTGGTTGCGCCTGTGGTAATTCATTCATCGTCGGCTCCCTCTTGCGCCTCAGCCCTTGATGGCACCGATCGTGATGCCCTGCAGGAAATAGCGTTGGAATACCAGAAAAACGATCACCATCGGGACAGCCACCAGGGTGGAGCCCGCCATCACCTGCCCCATCACCAGGATGTTGGCTTCACCGATGCCGCCGCGAATCAGCGCCATGCCGACCGGCAGCACGCGCATATTGATTGAGGACGTCACCAGCAGCGGCCACAGGAAGTTATTCCAGTTGCCCATGAAGGTGAAGATGCCCAGAACGGCCATACCGGGCTTCATCAGCGGAAGGATGACGCGGATGAAAATGCCGAACTCGCCGGCGCCGTCGATACGCGCCGCCTCGATCAACTCGGTGGGCAGCGTCTTGACGAACTGCCGCATCAGGAACATCGCCCACACCCCGCCGGTCAGCCCGGGCACGATCAGCGCCCAATAGGTATCGATCCAACCCAGCGCCTTCACGACCTGGTATTGCGGGATGACGGTGATGAAGGATGGGATCATCAGCGTGGTCATCAGCATCCAGAAGATCACCTCGCGCCCGACAAACTTGAGTTTGGCGAAGGCATAGCCAGCCAGCGCGCCAAAGAACAGCGCGCCCAGCGTGCGCGTTACGCTGACCACAATCGTGTTAAGACCCCAGCGCGCCATGGGCGTGCGTGCCAGCAGGATGCTGTAGTTGGCCAACCCCGGGCTGACAGGCAACATCTGCGGCGGGAAAACGGTAAACGCCATGGCCGGCTCGAAGCTGTTCTTGGCCATCCAGTAGATGGGGAACAGCGCCAGCACCGCCCACAAGGTCAGAATGACGTAGACCAGGCCTGTAGCCCATGTGGCCGGCTGAAGCAATGTGTGGGCTGGCTGGCGGCGGCGCGGCGATACTGTGGTTGCTCGTACCATTGCTTACCCCTAATATTCCAACTCCGCCGCAAAGAGGCGGAACTGGAGGACCGAGAAGACCAGGATCACCAAAAAGAGCATCAACGACAGCGCCGCTGCGCCGCCGAACTGCACCGAGCGAAAGGCCATGTCGTAGATGCGGAAGCCGACCGTGTCGGTCGCCGGGGGAAAGCCGGGGCCGCCACCGGTCATCACGTACACCTGTTCGAACACCTGGAAATTGCCGATAAAACCCACGACGAACAGGTACAGCAGGGTCGGGCGCAACAGCGGCACCGTGACGCGCGTAAAGCGCGTCCATTCGCTGGCGCCGTCGATCTTGGCCGCGTCGTACAGCTCCGTGGGGATTCCGCCCATCGACGCCGTGATCAACACGATGGCCGCGCCGCCGCCGCCTGCGATGGCCATCAGGATCAGCGAGAGCAACGCCAGTTGCGGGTTACCCAGCCAGTTCTGCTTTTCCACTCCGAAGATGCCAGTCAGCGCGTTGAGGATGCCGAAGAAGGGGTTGAAAATCCACGTCCACACCAGCGCGACGACCACGCTCGACACCACCGCCGGCAGGTAGAAGGCGCTTTTATAAAAGACCTGCATGCGCGTCCCGCGCCGGAAGATCAGTTCGGAGAGCAACAGCGACATGCCCAGACCCAGCACCACCACCGCAACGGTATAGATAAAGGTGTTGCGCATGGCGTTCCAGGTCAGCGGGTTTTGAAACACGCTGCGGTAATTGTC
>JAKALH010000357.1 GCA_021813225.1 Chloroflexota bacterium | reverse complement strand
CCGCCAGACGCGCATGCACAACGCGATAGTCCGCGGCAACCGGTGTGTGCGAGGTTTCGAGCACCTCGGCGGCCACCCGCACGCCTGCCGCGTTCTGCGTCCACACGGTCATACCAGCGCGGATATCCTGCACCGCCAGCGGGCCGGCCGGCGTGTCGATCCGTGTGCCCCATGCCAGGCAGATCGGGCAGGTCAGCACTGCCGGCTGCTGTTTCAGCACGGCGATGTCGCCGGTGGCGCTGATCGTGCCTTCAATGGATTGGCCGCTGCGGCCCTTTCCCGCCGTGGTTGCTGCGCGCAGGCTGAATGCGTACCCCCCACCCGCAGACGCCGACAGCGCGATGGCGTTGAGGTGTTTGTGTTCCTGATAGACCTGCATCACCTGATCGCCTGTAAGCGTCGCCGTTGCCGCGAGCTTCAGGCGCTTCAGAATGGCGCGATATTCCTCGCCGGTTTTGTCGACTGCCGCCATCCATCGGGCAGCCTGGCTGGTTTCATCGGCGCGCGCCACCGGGTACACATCCGGGTCGCAGTAGAATATCCCCGGCGACTGTCCTACTGGCCCGAACCGATCGATCAGCAGGTATTTCAGCGCGTACAGCGACAAGACGGCGCTGGGCTGTTGTGTGGTGGTCGCCGTCAACTCAGCCTGGCTGGTGGCCGTCGCGGTGGCTGCGCCGGTTCCGGTAACCGTCGCGGCGACCGTCGTGCTCATTGCCGTCGCAGATGGCGCAACGGTCGGGGTCGCGGCGAGTTGAGTGGCAGGCGTTGCGGCATTGCCGCAGGCGCTGCCCCCCATTACCATAAGCGCAATAAGGACCAGCGCAACAGGTCTTCGCATCGGGTTTCTCCCTTCCAGCACGACTTGTCGCCGTTGAACAGGTTCACGGCACATATCATAGACGCGAACAGTTGAGGAAAAGTTCCGCCGGCATGGCTATGCACCAGCCGATGTTTCCAGAGGCACAGGGCTGCCGGCGAGGTGACGACAGGATGGGCCGCAAGTTCTTTCACGGCCCGTGCAGCGCACCGGCCGGCGAAGAGCGCAACTGCACGACAACCTGCAACCGCGTGCCCGTCCGCGCGCCGGAGTAACCCACAGTCTGTTTTAAGGCGCCGTTCATACTCCCATGCTATTTTTCGCGGGTGCCGGGACGCCCGCTGACAGGCGCGCACACTGTGCGCCTTTCACGCCGGGCGTGGACGGCGCCGTGGCGTTGGGCGGCATTGCCTGGGCTGGCGCGCGCCGCATCAGCAAGGTCGAGGTGAAGGTGGACGAGGGCGCATGGACCGCAGCGCGACTGCGCGTGCCGCCGTTAAGCGAGTTGACGTGGGTGCAGTGGCGCTACGACTGGCCGGCCAGCGCCGGCATCCACACGGCCTACGTGCGCGCCTACGACGGCGCGGGCAGGCTGCAGCCCGCCGAGACGCACGCCGAATACCCTGCCGGCGCGACCGGCATCTGCAGCCTGGGCTTTAAGGTTGTGTGACGACGCGCTGCGGCGCGTCGCTACTGTGCGCCCCAGCCGAAGTGGATGTAGGCGTTGCCGCTGGCGTGCCGATAAGCTACGGTGATCAGGTGCTGTCCCGCCGCCACGGCGGTGTGCGTGCTGCCGCTGGCGATCGCGCTGGGCGAACCGCTCCAGTTGTAAATGACCTGATCCGCATCCAGCCAGACGATGACGCCGTCATCCGCCGAGGCCCAGAAGTTGTAGTTGCCGGCCGGCAGATACACCGACTGCGTGAAGCGCGCCGACCAGTTATCGACGGGGACACCCGCATAGGGCGAGCCTAAGCCCCACGTAACGTCGAGTGTGGACGCATTCAGCGGCGCTTTCACGATGAACGGCCCGTTGATGGTGTCCGTCCCCTGGAAGTATTCCGCCGTCCAGCCATAGGACTGCTGAACCGGCGGCGCCTGATAAGCCGGCGCACAGCCCCACGCATACGGGCAGTAGTTGGTGTATTGCGGCACCGGGACGTAGACGTACACCGTGCGCGGCGGCATGTAGTAATAGCGCGGGATGCACAAAGTGGTGCCTGCGTAGATACGCGTGCTGGGCAGGCCGTTGGCGCGGCGGATTGACGCCACGGAGACGCCGTAGCGCAGGCTCAATCGCCCCAGCGTATCGCCCCAGCGCAACCGCACGTACAGGCAATCGTACTCATAGGTGGATGTGTGCACCTGCGATGATGCCAGCGCGGCTGGCGGAACACTGGCAAACAGAGCGGCAACGGACAAGAGTATCGCCAATGCGGCGGCGACCGGCCGGTTCATCGTTCTGATCATATGACCCCCATCACGATCGACCAAACACTCGGTGAACTCTTTTATACATCCGTTTATGCCGTCGGACAAGTGTATATAAAGGACATGTGGCAGCGGGTCAGGCTATCCTTGATAATGGAACGGCAACGGGCAGGCAGTCTGAAGGAGGAGCAGCCGACATGTTGATCAAGCGAATCCTGGGCGTCGTCATCATCCTGACCTCAATACTCGGTCTGGCGGTATGTGTCTTTGTGATTGCCGCAGGGCCGCCGGCGCTTGACCGCGTCGCCGCCGGCGTGGACGACAACATCAGCAGCCTGGGCGGCACGCTGGAGACAGTCAGCCAGACACTGCGGCTGGCACAGCAGACCAGTTCGCAGGTCATCGCCGGCCTGAATACGGCGGAAATCTCGGTGCGCAACACCGCCATCATCGTCAACCAGACGCGCCCGCTGGTGACGAATGCCAATGCCATCGTCACGGGCGACCTGGCGAACAGCCTCGACCAGTTGCAGGCCGCCATCCCCACGCTGGCATCGCTGGCGGGCAACATCGACCGCACACTCAGCTTTCTGAACCGCGTGAACATCCTGGGTTATGGGCTGGGCATCGACTACAACCCCGAAGTGCCGCTGGATCAGTCCATCACGGCGATTGGCGCCACCTTCAACGGCATACCCGCCAAGCTGCGCGGCATGTCAACCGGCATGGACGCCGCCGACCAGGGCATGCAGGTCAGCGCCGCCAATCTGGAATCAATCGGCGCGAACCTGCACGAAATCAACGCCAGCTTCAGCCAGTTCACCGGCCAGTTCGACGCCTACCTGCGCACCACGGCAGCGGTGCGGCAGCGCCTGCTGGCGGCGCAGGTCGAACTGCGCGATAACCTGCAATGGGCGAAGATCGGGCTGGTTGCAGTCGCCGCCTGGCTGGGCCTGGTGCAACTGGCGCCGTTGGTGGTGGGATTCGGCCTGCTGAAGCGCACAACTGGCAGCGCCTTTCATTCGTAATAAGGTATCAAGGAGAAACAAATGCCCGCTGCACCCGCGCATTTCGTCCGGCGTCAGCGTCAGCAGCATGGTGCTGCGGATGACGACGCTGATGTTATCCAGGCCGCCCAGCGTCGCCAGCATGAGCAGCGACAGCAAGAATGAGGTGGACAGGCCGAACACGATGGTTGCAAGGCCGAAGCCGGTCACCGCCAGCAGGAGCGTGATGCCGGCCTTGCGGAATGGCGGCAGGTGCGCCAGCACGACGGCCATGAGCAGCGCCCCGACCGACGGCGCGGCGCGCATCAGGCCCAGCCCCTCAGGACCGACCTTCAGGATGTCGGTGGCATAGATGGGCAGCAGCGTGACCTGCGCCAGGCCGACCAGCCCGAGGGCCAGCGCATCGTGCGTGCGCAGCCACAGTTCCCACGCGATAGCGAAGGAGAGCATCTGGGTGCCCACACCATTGACAACACGGCCGAGCAACAGTAATCGAAAGTCTCGGAAACGCAGCGCCGCGTACGGGTCGTGCCGCGCTGCGGATGAGAGTGTATGCGAGTCGTCTATTGGTAGTGCCAACCTTTATCTGTCAGTGTTGTGCGAGACAGACCTGCGCCTTGCAGAACCGGCAATATAGACGACACGGCACCGATTGTCAATTCAACGCCGAGTTGTGCCACAATTGGGCTGCACA
>JAKALH010000356.1 GCA_021813225.1 Chloroflexota bacterium | reverse complement strand
GCCCGCCTGGTCAGCGCCCCAATTTGGTGGCGCGCCTGGCGTTTCGACGCGCGCCGCACCTGGAGACGTTTTCGAGAATATACCCGCCGGTCAAGAGAGGCGAACGCGGAGAGACCGATCTCTTCGCTTGACAACATGGGTATTGCCTTCTTCGACATGGATAAAACGCTGCTGACCCGGAGCAGCGGGCTGCTGTATGTGGAATACCTGCTGGGCAGACGCTTGATCAGACTGGATGAAGTCATCAATGTCCTCGTAATCAGCGTACAGTATTCGTTGAACTTTCTCAACTTTCCGCGGGCGATCGCGCGCATGAGCCGCAGCATCAAAGGCGGCGATGCTATAGCGACAAAACGCATGACCGACCAGTGGTTCAATGACACGCTGATCCACTACATTGCGCCCAGGGCGGTGGCGCGCCTGCGCGAGCACGAACAACACGGCGATGCGCCGATACTGCTGTCCGCCTCGTCGCAGTTCGCGGTTGAGCCGGTGGCTCGATATCTGCGCATTCCCTATTGCTGCACACAGCTCGAGATCGTCGACAACCGCTTTACAGGTAAGGTCGTCGGCATGCATTGTTACGCCGAAGGGAAACGCTATTGGGGGAAACGCATCGCAAAAGAGCGAGGGGTCGACCTGAAGGACTGCACCTTTTACTCTGACAGCTACTCCGATCACTGGCTGATGGATGTGGTGGGACATCCGGTCGCCGTCAACCCGGACGGGAAACTGGCAGCGCTGGCGAAACGGAAAAGCTGGCCGGTCGAGTTCTTTTATTAAGTTGACATCTTCCCAGATAAACCTACAATGCTGCCCGGCAAGCAGCACAAGGCTCTGTTGCCATTGCGCGCGCGCGCTGGCGATGGATCCCAAAGGTGATGCTGTTCGACGAGCCGACTTCAGCGCTCGATCCTGAGCTGATCGGCGAGGTCATTAACGTGATGGAAGCGGTAGCGAACGACGGAATGACCATGCTGGTGGTCACGCACGAGATGAGTTTTGCCCGTGACACCGCCGACCGCGTGATCTATATGGAAGACGGCGCCATCGTCGAGGAAGGTACGCCGGCGGAGATATTCAGCATGCCGCGCGAACCGCGCACCCAGCAGTTTCTGCAGCGCTACCTCACTCAACGAGCCTGAGCGTGCGGACGAACACGAGAATGTCTGCCGGGCACATACGGGTATCTCACGCCGAGGACTCATCGACTCCCGTATATGCCGGCCTCTCAATGGCACGGCGCCACCTGGTGTTGCTGCTCATCATTCTGCTGGGCGCGTTCGCCGTGCGCGCTCTCTGGCTGGATTACACCGACATCGAAGGCGATGAAGCGTTCAGTTACGTCTTCAGTATCGACACGTTGGAAGGAATCTACAAAACAACGCTGGCTATCGCGGAACCGCACCCCATTCCTGGATCAATACGGGCAGGCGCCATCGCAACTGGACGTTCCCTCCTGGCGCAAGACATCGCAATGCCGGAGAAGGCCTACAGCGTGCCGCTGGCCGACACATTGCCGATCGGCGCCTATGTCGTACGTGTTGGCATCTATGACCCCAGCCTGCCGGGCGCGCCGCGACTGCGCACCAGCGACGGGAATGACGGCATTCAGATAGGCACTCTCACCATTGAACAATAGGCGCGCGTCGGTTATAGTTAGTCAGCAGGCGTGCGGTGTCAACACTCGCCGTGCCCTGAATATCGACTGAACAGGTACATGGAAATCGAGCATGCCATCGCTACGTGAAACACTGGCCAGAACACGCAACAGCATCTTCGGACGCATCCAGACCGTGCTGGGTCAGGCGGATATTACGCCTGCGACATGGGATGACCTGGAAGCGCTGCTCCTGCAGGCCGACATCGGTGCACCAACCACCGAAAAACTGCTTACCAGCCTGCGCAAACGCGCCAGCGATGACGGCATCGTGCAGGCAGCGGCATTGCGCAAGGTATTGAAAGAGGAACTTGTCAATCTGCTGGGACCGGCCATACCGACCGACTTCACATCGCAACGAGTGCTGGAAGTCATCATGGTCGTGGGTGTAAACGGCTCCGGAAAGACGACCAGCATTGCCAAGCTCAGCAGCCAATACGCCAGTCACGGGCGCAAAGTCATGCTGGCGGCTGCGGATACGTTCCGCGCCGCCGCCATAGACCAGTTGCAGGTGTGGGGCGAACGAGCCGGCATACCCGTGATTGCGGGTAAGCCGAACAGCGACCCGGGCGCTGTGGTCTACGACGCCGTGCAGGCTGCATTCAACCGGAAAACCGATCTGTTAATCGTCGATACCGCCGGGCGCCTGCACACCAAACACAACCTGATGCAGGAACTGAAAAAGCTGCGCAATGTGCTCAACCGTTCGGTTCATGACGCACCGCATCAGACTTTACTGGTAATCGACGCAACCAACGGCCAGAACGCCATCAACCAGGCCAAGGGTTTCGCCGATGCCGTTGGCGTCACCGGCATCATCCTGACCAAACTGGACGGTACCCCGAAAGGCGGCGTGACATTCGCCATTGTGAGCGAATTAGGCATCCCCATCCGATACATCGGCGCCGGTGAGAAAATGGGAGACCTGCAGGAGTTCGACCCGAAGCAGTTCGTCGAAAACCTGTTTGAAGAGAAGGATCAGGGTTCCAACGATGATTGAACAATTAACTGAACAGAAAGACAGGTTGGCGGCTGTGACAGAGCGGCTCGAAAACCTGCGGAGGCGTCTTTGACGTCGCCGGCAAAACGACACGCTTACAGGAACTGGAAAAGCAGAGCGAGGACAGCAGCTTCTGGAACGATCCTGCCCGCGCACAAACCGTCATGAGGGAACTGGTTGCCTTGCGGCAGTCAGTCGAGGGTTACAACTCTCTTGAGCGGCGCAGGCTTGATGCCGCAGCGATGGTCGAGTTGATCGAGGAGAGCGATGACGCCTCCCTCGCCGACGAATTAGGCACCGAGATAACCTCAATGGAGCAATCCATCGATCAACAGGAACTCGATCTGATGTTTTCCGGATCGCACGATCACCGCGATGCGATCATGACCATACAACCTGGCGCGGGCGGCACGGATGCGCAGGACTGGGCGCAGATGTTGTACCGCATGTACCTGCGCTGGGCGGAACAGCACGAATACAAGGTGTCCGAAATCGACTACACGCCGGGCGACGAGGCGGGGATCAAGAACGCCACGCTGTCCATCCAGGGGGATCGCGCATACGGGTATCTGCGCGGCGAGAAGGGTATCCACCGGCTCGTGCGGCTATCGCCCTTCAACTCCGGCAGCACACGAGAGACATCCTTTGCGCGGGTGGAAGTCTATCCTGACGTGCAGGACGATGAAATCAATATCGAGATCAATCCGCGCGATATGGAAATCGAAACCTATAAGTCGCAGGGGGCCGGCGGCCAGAACGTGCAGAAAAACGAGACGGCCGTGCGCATCCGCCACATACCCAGCGGACTGATTGTCACGTGCCAGGACCAGCGCAGCATGCGGCAGAATCGCGAGCGTGCGCTGCATATTCTGAAAGTGCGCCTGCAGGAAATCGAGGAGCGCAAGCGCGATGCCGAGCTGCGCAAGCTGAAAGGCGAGTTTGTGGAAGCGGAATTCGGGAACCAGATACGCAATTACGTACTCCACCCCTATCAGTTGGTTAAGGATACCCGCACCGGTCTGGAAACCAGCAACACGTCAGGCGTGCTCGACGGAAATCTGGATCCATTCATGGAAGCCTATCTGAAAGAGTACAAGCCGTAATCACAGGAGCTGACAAGCAGACATCCAAGGGTTGTTTCGGGTATGAACCTGCCATGAAGCTACTGGCTATCAGCGACGAGGTAGTGGACTGGATTTACAGCCCTGCCTTGCAACAACGCTGTGCCGATGTGGACTTTGTAGTCAGTTGCGGCGACCTGCCCGTCCACTATCTGGAATTTGTAACGTCGACCTTGAATGT
>JAKALH010000355.1 GCA_021813225.1 Chloroflexota bacterium | reverse complement strand
GCGCAGGCCAGAGGCGAACGGAACAGATTCGCTGTACAGACAAAGAGGGTAGACGGCATCGATCAGATATCCGCTTTGCGCTTGGCCGTTCCGGCCGCTGCGGATTTCGTCCTGGCTTGCTCCGGCTGACGCCCGATCAGGTGCAGAATTCGGGCCAGCGACGACCGTCTGGCCGAATCGCGCCGGTCGCGACTGTAATAGTAATAGGAAGCGGCGCGTTTCATCGAGCGGTTCAACATCACGCCGACGATATTCGCATTCACCGCGGTCAGCGCGTCTTTGGTCGCCCTGGCAACGGTTCTGCGGGTGCGGCCCGCACGTATGACAATCAGCACGCCGTCCACCACCGTGGACAGCACAGGGGCATCCGCGACCACCAGCACCGGCGGGCTGTCGAAGATGATCATATCGGCCTGTTCCTTGAGCTGCGCCAGTATGGCGGTCATGCGCTTTGAACTGAGCAGTTCCGAGGGATCAGGCGGTATCGGGCCGGAAGCGAGTACACGCAGATTTTCTACGTGCGTCGGCTGCAGAGCCTGCGCCAGTTGCAGTTCCGGGTCGAGCAGCATGGACGTGAGACCGATACCCTCTTTCAACTGGAAAATCTGGTGCTGTACGGGCCGGCGCAGGTCGGCATCGACCAGGATGACCCGTTTGCCCGACTGAGCGATGGCTACCGCCAGGTTGGAAGCCGTGACGCTCTTCCCTTCCAGCGGCCCGGAGCTGGATATCAGGAGCGTATGCAGCGGGCGGTTGATGGCGCTGAATTGCAGGTTCGTGCGCAGCATGCGGTATGCCTCAGCCACCGGCGACCGAGGCTCATTGAAGGTCATCAATTTGCTGGCGTAGTCGTCGCCCTGCATATCCGTGATGCTGCCCATGACCGCCAGAGACAGGTCGTTGCGTACGTCTTCCGGCGTCTTGATAGTGTCGTCGATGTACTCGATCAGAAATGCCGCGCTGCCGGACAACACCAGGCCAATCGCGACGGCCAGCAACACGTTCTGGCTCACATTGGGGCCGATCGGGTAGGCAGGGATACGCGCCGGCTCCATCACGCTCAGGTAATTAGGCGTCCCGCTCTGCAGGTTCGAAAGCATCTGCGCATACGTGCTCTGCCAGGTCGTGATCTGCGCCCGCAGGTTGGCCTGGCGGTCGCGACTGTCCTGAATCTGCCGCGCGCTATTGGCTTTCGCGATGGTGTTGTCCAGTTGGGCGATCTCTTCCTGAGCGGATTTGATATTCGCCTTCAGCGCGGCAACCTGCGCCAGAATGAACTGGCGTTCCGCCTCTTTCTGGGGATCGGCTGCCGAAGGGCTTTGCAGAATCAACTGCCGGGCTATCTCATCCGCGAGAACGCGCGCCCGCTGCGGGTCCGTATCGACCACTGCGATCTCGAGCAGCTGTGTGCCTGCCACCACACGTCCCGTCACCATCGACCGCAGTACCGTCCAGTCCCACGATAGTCCCAACGCCTTCAGCGTCGCCTGCAGCACCGGCTCGCGGGTAACCAGGTCGCTGTAGCTCTGCGCCAGCGCCTGGCCGGTGTACAGGTCGGACTGGTTCGCGTTGGGATTCTGCAGCGTTTGCCCCACCATCAGCGTCGTGTGCGACACGTATGTTTTGGGAATCGCCCGTGTGGCGAAGAATGCTGAAACGGCGGCGATGACGGCGCTCAGCGCCAGCAACCACCACCATTTCGCCAGAATGTTCAGATACTGTCGTAGTTCCATAGGTAACACTCAGCCAATGGGGCAGGATTCGTGATCAGCTCCACGCGACACTTCGTGTGGCATTGAACTTTCCTGCCATAAGCGCGCGATGCAGGCAACAGCTTCGGCCAGATCCCCGGCCACATAAACACCTTCAAGGACAGACGATGGCATCCGGGCAGCATGCTCAACTCCCCGCCCGGTTTTCACCAGAACCGCCCGGCATCCTGCCGCCTTTGCTGCGATGATGTCGGATTGCGCATCTCCAATCATAATACTGGATGCCAGTTCGATGTCCAGAGCCTGCGCGGCGTCCCTCAACAATCCATCACCGGGCTTGCGGCATCCGCATTTTTCCTCGGGCCGGTGCGGGCAGTACCAGATGCCGTCGATGCGGCCCCCGGCTTGTACAATTGCATCGGTCATTCGACGATGAATGTCTTCGACGGTTGCGCGGGTGACGATGCCGCGCCCGATTACCGACTGGTTGGAGACGACCACGACGCGACAGTCCAGCCCCGCCAGACGCTGCAGGGCCTCCAGGGCGCCGGGCAGAAACTCAAACTCCTCCCACGACTTGACATAGTCGTCGCGGTTTCGATTGATCACCCCGTCGCGGTCCAGGAAAACAGCCCGGCTTGCAGCCGCCGTCATCGCGGGACGCGCCCCTGCCGGGCGTGCCAGTCCTGCTGCGCCTGCGCATATTTCTCCGGCGAACCGATGTCGATGACGTACGCGCTGTCGGGTATCACCCAGCCATACATGGCTACGCCCCGCTCCAGCAATTGCGGTAACAAGTGCATGCCGAAATCATAGAACGTATCAGCCGGAACACTGTTCGTGATCTCCGGCTCGATGATCATGATACCGGCATTAGCCAGATCGGTAAAGACCTCGCTGGGGCGCGGCTTTTCAACGAATCGCGTGATGCGGCCGCTGGCATCGGTGCCGACCAGGCCGACCTCAGTCGGGTTGGGCACGCGGTACAGACACATCGTCACCCCGGTCGACGGATCGCGGGCGATATTCTCGTTGTGCGCTGCGATTAACGCGGTCAGGTCGAAGTCGGTGAGAACGTCGCCATAGACGACCACAAGCGGACGCCCGTCCATAAAGCGCTCCAGCTTTCGCACGGCGCCAGCCGTGCCCAGGATGCGGTCCTCGTGCGAATACACGATGCGCATCCCCATGCGCGCGCCGTCGCCGAAATGATCGACGATAACCTCCGGACAATGATGCAGATTGATGGCGACATCATGGATGCCGTGCTGCTTCAGCCATTGCAGCGTGTAGTGCAGCAGCGGCTCGCCGTTGATCGGGAGCATCGGCTTGGGGCGCGTCAGCGTGAGCGGGCGCAGGCGGGTTCCTTCGCCGGCGGCCAGCACGACAGCGCGCGGCAGCTCGGTTGCATGCCGGGCTATCGCGGTGATCCAGCGCTTGAGCGCGCTGGTGACGGCATGGTTGAGGATGAGATGAACGTCTTCCTGCTGGCCAATGTACAGGACCGGCGCATGGACGCAGATATCGACCATATTTTTCAGCCGCCCGCCGGTGTCTCCGGTCCAGCCGACGGTGCGCGCTCCCAGTTCGTGCGCCGTCTGCAGCGCTTTGAGCACATTCGGGCTGTTTCCGCTGCAGGAGACGGCGATGACCAGGTCGCCGGGCATACAGTAATTCAGCAGTTGCTCAGAGAATACGTCCGCATACGCGCTGTCGTTGGCCCAGGCGGTCAGCAGCGGCATGCTGTCCGTCAAGGCCAGGGCGCGAAAGCGCGGCTGCCCCGGCACCACGATCTTGTTGAGGTCATTCACCATGTGCGACGCCAGCGCGCCGCTGCCGCCGTTGCCTAGGATAATGACCTGTCGCCGCTCGCGCCAGGCGCGCATCAGCTCGTTGATGACATCCCAGGTGGCGGCCCGATCCAGCGCGCGCAAACCCTCGCTCAATTGCTGCACGTACTCATCGATGTGGTCCGTAAACACCGCTAACACCCTCCCAGTTCTATCGTATGGATCGCTCCCTCATGCGGCGCGCGACTTGTCTTCCGCATGCCAGTCATCCAGCTCAGCCGTCTCAACCATCTCCCGCGGCTTGAAGCGCCGAGGCGTCATACCTGCTGCGTCGGGCATTTCCAGCGCCTGGCCGGCCTGCAGTTGCGGTTGGTCTTCCGCTGGCAACTGCGGCGGCGCCGCGGCCGTGCGCCTGATGTTCGTCCACTTCAGCGCCGCCTGCGCCAGAATCTGCAGGTCA
>JAKALH010000354.1 GCA_021813225.1 Chloroflexota bacterium | reverse complement strand
GTCATTAACGACCCGACATTACAGGCCTACCAGGGCAACGCCCCGTTGCGCGACGAGGCGCAGATACTGGGCGCGTTTGCGCGTTTCCGCCTGATGGAGATAGCGGCAATCAGCGGTGATGATGCCGGCGTGCAGGCCGCATATGCTGGGCTGGCTCCGGCTGCCGGCGGAAAGTCACCAACTGCTCTTTACGTCGAACTGGCCGATGCGTTCATGGGCGCGTACCAGCAGGCGCGCAATTATGCCGTTGCCTGTGATGCGGCCGTCAGATACGCACAGGAGCACAAGAATGTATTTCTCATCCTGGGCCAGGACACATTTGGCGCAGCCAACCTGGACTATCAGGCGGATGATATGTGCATCGTGCCGGGGAAGTAGGCGCTCATTGCCCTGATAATGCACAGCTATGGCTGATACCACTTCATCGGTTGGGTATGTCCGCAACGTGCGGTCTCCGTGGTTCATCGTCGACGGCCATCTGGACTTGGCCTATAACGCGCTGGGATGGCGCCGCAACTACCGGCGTGCCGCGCGGTGGAACCGCGCACAGGAACAAGGCACAATCGCTGCAAGGGAAGCGGGTCAGTGCGCCACGGGGCTGCCGGACCTGGTACGCGGGCGTGTGGGGATCGTCTTCGGCACTGTATTTCTTGAGCCGGCGCGCAAGACGATGGGCGTCAGCCCGCTCACCTACGGGGATGCCGAGGATGCTTATCGACTCGGTATGGCGCAACTCGATTACTACAAGCGCTGGGCGGAGCGTGACCATCATGTGCGGCTGATAGGTACGCAGCAGGACCTGAACAATGTCCTTGAGACCTGGGGGCTGTATACACCGCCGCCGCAACGCGCCACTTATACCTATACGCGGACAGATACGCCGCCGCCCTGCCATCGGGTGGGCATCGTTCCGTTGATGGAAGGTGCAGACCCGATCCGGGAGCCGCGCGAGCTTGAGGGCTGGGCGGAGCAGGGGTTGCGTATCGTCGGGCCTGCCTGGACCGGAACCCGATACGCCGGAGGCACGCACGAGCCGGGGGGACTGACCAAACTGGGGCGTGAACTGCTCGACATGATCGCCAGTCTGGGCCTGATCCTCGACGTGAGCCATCTCGCGCAACAGGCGCTGTTCGACGCACTGGAACACTTCGAAGGCGGACCGGGACATCTCATTGCCTCGCACAGCAACCCGCAACGCATCATCCCGACTGACCGCCACCTGCCTGACAGGGCGATAGGGATGATCGCCGAACGCGGCGGCGTCATCGGCGTCGTGTTGTTCAACAAGTTCCTTCGCAAAGACTGGGGCGCGGGCAGTAAAAAGCACGAGGTGACGCTGGATGACGTGGTGCGCGCCATCGACTACATCTGTCAGGTCACCGGCAGCGCCGACCATGTTGCGCTTGGCAGCGACTTTGACGGCGGCTTTGGCGCCGAGAGCGCGCCGAGAGAACTCGACACTTCCCGCGACCTGCATCGGATTGGGGATGAACTGGTCATGCGGGGACTCTCGCCGCAGGATGTCGAGAAGGTCATGAGTGGCAACTGGTTACGAGTACTGCGTACCTGCCTGCCCTGAAGCGGCCGCAGTTCCTATCCAGACTGGGCGATTGATCCGGCTGACCGGTGTCCTGGCGGGATTGAGTTCATGTCATTTTCTGCCGCCGCGCTAAAATGGTTTTGACAACATTGACCTGGCAGATCGATAAGCATCAGGGTCCACCTGTACATTTCCATTTCTGATTAGGAGTGATATGGCGATACAAAAGAAACCTACCCTTGGCGTCATCGTCGGCAGCCGCGGATTCTTTCCCAAGCATCTGGCCGACAGCGGCCGCAAGACCATCCTCGAACTGCTGGAGAAAGAGGGCATCAATGCCGTATGCCTGACCCCTGAGGATTCGCCGCACGGTGCGGTGGAATCGCTGAACGATGCGCAGAAATGCGCGGACCTTTTCAAGGCGCATCGGGATGAGATCGACGGCATCCTGTTGACGCTGCCCAACTTCGGCGAGGAGCGCCCGATCGCGGATACGATCCGCTGGGCGGGTCTGAACGTGCCGATCCTCGTGCATGCCTTCCCGGATACCGCCGACCGCATGACGATCAAGGATCGGCGGGATTCCTTCTGCGGCAAGATGTCGGCCTGCAACAACCTGACCCAGTATGGCATCAAGTTCACACTGACGTCGCTGCACACGGTGGACCCGAACAGCGCCAGCTTTAAGAACGACCTGCGGAACTTCGTTGCGACATGCCGCGTGGTGAAAGGGCTTCACGGCGCGCGCGTCGGCGCGCTGGGAGCGCGGCCGGCCGCGTTCAACACCGTCCGATACAGCGAAAAGCTGCTGGAGATGAGCGGCATCAGTGTCATCACACTGGACCTCAGCGAAGCGTTCGGTCGCGTCAACCGGCTCAGAGACGACGACCCAGCCGTGAAAATACAGCGCGAGAAGATTCTGGCGTATGCGAATGTCGGCCCGAACGTGCCGGATGAATCGCTGAATAAGATGGCAAAACTCGGGCTGGTGGTAGAGCGCTGGATGCAGGACGACCGCCTGGATATGACGGCTGTGCAGTGCTGGACCTCTATGGAGGAGTTCTTCGGAATCGTTCCGTGCACGATCATGAGCATGCTCAGCGACAACCTGCAGTCGTCCGCCTGCGAGACCGATGTCGCCGGCGTGGTGGGCATGTATGCCATGGCGCTGGCATCGCAGAAACCGAGCGCGCTGGTCGACTGGAACAACAACTATGGAGACGATCCGGACAAGGCGGTGGTGTTTCACTGTTCCAATCTGCCGAAGCAGGTGTTCACGGATATCCCGGTGATGGACTACCAGGAAATCATCGCCGGCACGGTGGGCGCTGCCAACACCTACGGCACCATGTACGGCCGCGTGAAGGCCGACCCATTCACGTTCTGCCGCGTCAGCACCGATGACTACATCGGCGCGGTGCGCGCCTATGTCGGCGAAGGCGAACTGACGAACGATCCGATGTCCACCTTCGGTGGTTACGGCGTGGTCAGGATCAATAACATGCAGTCGCTGCTGCGGCACATCTGCGAGAATGGCTTTGAGCACCATGTCGCCATCAATCTTTCCAATGTGTCGAACGCTGTCGAAGAGGCGCTGTCGAAATACATGGACTGGGAGGTTTACCACCATGGAAGACCACTTTGGCAGCGTCTCGATGCCGATTCCCAACCCCGCCGCGCCGGAAGGGCTGTGGCCTGAACTGATCGTAGCGGGATGGGAGCGCGTGCATAACCACGCGATGTCTCCGGACGGCAAACGCGTGGCGTTCTATCATGATCGCAACGGCCACAGCGACCTGTGGGCAACGAGCATCGAACGCCCCGGTTTTCCCGACCGCCTGACGTTCAACCGGCCCTTTGTGAACTGGTGGGAAGACGAGCCGCCGGTCTGGTCTCCGGATGGCGAGTGGCTTGTCTATGGCGCATACTCGGACGATGTCAGCAACCTGTATGTGGTCTCCAGCCGTGGCGGCGCGCCGCGCATGCTGACGGAACTGAGCTATGACGCCGCCGAGCCGTCGTTCTCCCCGGACGGCAAGACCATCGCCTTCAGCACGCATAAGGCCGGCGCATCGCAGATTGCCACGGTGCCGTTCGAAGGTGGCTGGGTGGCGGGTCTGACGCACGGCGAAGAGGATTGCAGCGGGCCGTCATGGTCTACGGACGGCCGGCGGGTCGTCTACCATGCGTCGTCGCACGATGGCCGGCGTCGAACGGATATCTACACTGTCGACCGTGCGGGTTCACAGCCGACTCGACTGACCCCTGCCGACAGCGCCGAATACTGGTATGCCTCATACTCGCCCGACGGCTGCTGCATCGCACTGCTGAGCAACCGCAGCGGTTTTGACGAGTTATGGCTGATGCAGGCTGACGGTTCGAACCTGCGCCAGGCCACTCACCTGCGTCAGGACATCGAGGAAT
>JAKALH010000353.1 GCA_021813225.1 Chloroflexota bacterium | reverse complement strand
TAAGCCTCCTTGTCCGCCCGATCAGCGCCAGCCGCCAAACGGCTGCGCCGGGAAACGCTGAGGCGCATCCTCGCGCAGGCTTGCCCCGATGCCGGGGCGGTCGCTCAACGTCAGGACGCCGCCGTCGATATGCGGCGGCGCATCGATGAGTTCGGCAAAATGATCCATATCCGCCTGCGAGCCAACCGTTTCGAGAATCAGGGCGTTGGGAATAGCCGACAGGAGATGCGCCGACGCCAGCGTGTTGATTGGGCCGTTGGGGTTGTGGGGCGCAAAAGCGACGGTGTGTGCCTCCGCCAGCGCCGCTATTTTCTTCGCGCCGGTAAAGCCGCCGCACGTCGCCAGGTCGCACTGCAGCACCGCCAGCGCGTGGCGCTCCAGAAATGGCCGCGCCTCATACAGGCTGGTGATGCGCTCGCCGGCAGCAATGGGGATTGGGCTGCGCGCGCTCACCACGGCCAGGTTATCGGCAGACTCCGGCGGGATGGGCTCTTCCACAAACATCAGTTGATACGGCGCCAGCGCCTCGCACAGGCGCAACACATTCGCGACGCTCAACCGGCCATGGCAGTCCAGCATCAATTCAAAGTCGCGCCCCACGGCCTCGCGCGCGGCGGCGAAATAGGCGGCGATGTCATCGATCACAGCGGTCGGCATATACTCCGTCTCTTTCAGCGAGCGGTCCAGGCTGCCCTGCAGACCCGAATATCCGGTGCGTTTGATCGCCGGGTCGGCCTGTGCGCCGTAGAACAGCGGCAGGGTGGTCTTGGCGGCACGGTAGCCGCGCGACTTGCACGCCAGCAGTCCGGCGGCGAACTCCTCAGGCGACGAACCCGCCGCGCAGTGGCAGTAGGTCAGCATGTTCGGGCGCGTCAGGCCGCCCAGCATGTCGTAGATCGGCGCGTGATAATACTGGCCTTTGATGTCCCACAGCGCCATGTCCACGGCGCTGCGCCCGGCGGCGTGCAGCGCGCCGCCCACCCAGAAGGAATCGCGGTACAGCTTCTCGGCGATGTCCTCGATCATCAACGGGTCGCGACCTATCAGGAACGCGGCCATCTCTTCGATGTTCTGCTTGACGGTGAAGTCGCGCCGTTTGATGACCGTCTCGCCCAGGCCAACCAGATCGTTGTCGGCCTCGATGCGCACGAAGATGGCGTTGCAGCGGTTCATCGAGACGACGTCGGTTCGGACGCGCGTGATTTTCATGCCACTTCCTCTCCCCACAGGTGCAACGGGGTCTCATCCCACATCTGCGCCAGCGCCACTGGATCGCCGACGGCCGCTGCCAGCGATTCCCACACCTGCGCATAGGTGCAGCGTTCCAGCGTCAGCGGGTAGTCGCCGGCCAGCACGCAGTACGCCGGCCCAAACACTTCCAGCGCCGCCTGCACACATTCAACCGTATCGGCGAAGGGGAACGCCTGCCGCGAGTAGTAATACAGCGCCGACAGCCCCATGAACACACGCGGGCAATTGGCCAGGGCGCGCAGTGCTTCCGGCCAGCCCGGCGTCGGCGCGCCCTCGCTGGTGCGCGGCCAGCCGAGGTGCGGCACGAACACGCGCAGACGGGGATATCGCTCCGCCCATGCGCACAATTGTTCGGCGTGCGGTCCAATGCCGTCTGGTGCGTGTACCAGCAGCACTTTTTCCTGTACATCGAGCGCGCGCAACAAAGGCTCCAGCGCATCGCTGCGCGGCTCAGGGGCCGGCAGTGCCACGCGCGCGCCGCTGAAGCCGCGTTCCAGCAGCGCGTCCGCCTCCACTTGCCCGGCGCGCATGGCCGCAGCATCGACGCGGCAGACCGCGCGAAAACGCGCAGGACAGTTCCGGGCCGCGGCCAGCAGGTCGTCAAAACCGGGCGCGTTAAGGAATGGCACCAGGGTTGCGTGTGCGATGCCGCTGCCATCCATCGCGGCCAGAAGGTCGCGCGCCGCCACGTTGCGATGCGCGCCGATGTGGGCATAGCAGTCCCAGTGGCCGGTCATGCCTGCCTCTCTCCGGCGTCCAGTTCAGCCACGCGCAGCACGCTGGAGAAATCCTGCTCGCCCAGGCCCAGCCCGACGGCGCGCTCAAATGCAGCCAGCGCCGTGCGCAGCACGGTGGGGGTGAAGCCGATCTCGGCGCAGGCATCCAGCGCGGTGAGCAGGTCCTTGACCAGCATGTTGACTGTAAACGCAGGCGGCTCATACACGCCGTGCTGCGCCAGGATTTTGCCGCGCGTATCCATGAACTTGTTGTAACCGCTGCCCGCGCTGATGACATCCAGCGCCACGCGCCGATCCAGCCCGGCTTTGTGGACCATGACCAGCATCTCGCACGTGGCGACGGCGCTCACGGCCAGCAACGTGTTGTTGGCCAGCTTATTGATGACGCCGCAGCCCGAATCGCCGAAATGGACGATCGTCTTGCCGATGACCTCGAACAACGGCATGGCCCTGTCGAAGTCCGCCCGCTGCCCGCCCACCATCACGGCCAGCGTGCCGGCCGCTGCGCCCGATGGCCCGCCGCTGACCGGGGCATCCAGCCAGCCCAGCCCGCGCTCACGCGCCAGGGCGGCGAATTCGCGCGCGCCGGATGGGTGAATGGTGCTGGTGTCGATGATGAGCGCGCCGGGCTGCAGCACATCGACCAGTTGTTGCGTTACGCCGCGCACGCCATCCGTGGCAGGCAGGCTGAGGATGACAGACCGGCAATCGCGCAGGACGGCCAGCGCGTCGACTGTCTCTCCGCCTTCAGCGATCCACTGCGCCATGTTCGGCGTCGCGCGCCGCCGATAGACGCGCACGCGCCACCCGGCAGCCTTGAGCCGCTGCGCCATCGGCAGCCCCATGTGCCCCAGCCCGATCAACCCGACCGGTTGCAATTGGTTTATCGCTCCTTCCATCCCGTCGCCTCCAACCGTTCGATGAGTTTCTGTTCCTGCGCAGGCGTGAGCGGCGCAAAGGGCAGGCGCGACCAGGTGCGCGTGTGGCCCCACTGCGCCAAGATGCTGCGGTAGATCGCCAGGTCGTTGACTTCGCCCAGTTGCTTATGCGTATACAGGTGCACCAGCGGAAGGATATGCATCCAAATGGCAAAGCCGCGCGCGATATCCTTATCCACGACGACAGCCTGATAAAGTTGCTTCGCCTCGCGCACGGCGACATTCAACACGCCGCTGATCCAGCCATGCGCGCCAGCGGCCAGCGCCTCATAAGCCGATGAGAAGCTGCCGTAGAAAATCCGCATCCGGTCGCCGACCAGATACGCCAGGTCGTGCACCGGCGCCACCGACTCGAAGGTGCTCTTGACCATCTGCAGGACGCCTTCCTCAACCAGTATGGCGATCTCCGCTGGTGTGACTTCCGCACAACCGCTGTACAGCGGGTTGTTATACAACATGATTGGCAGGTCGGGCACGGCCGCTTGCAGATGGCGATAGTGGTCGAGGATGGCCGCCTTGGGCGGCTTCTGATAGTACGGCAGGATGACGATAGCGGCGTCCACGCCGAGCGCCTGCGCGGCGCGCGTCTGCTCGATGGTGAAGCGCGTCGTGTAATGGCCGGTGCCGGCGACGACCGGCACGCGCCCGGCGGACACCTGTACCGCCAGCGCGTACAGGCGGCGCTGCTCGTCGGGCTGCAGCGCGATGAATTCGCCGCTGGTGCCGCACACCACCAGGCCGTCAGCGCCCTGATCGATCAACCAGCGCCAGTGCGCGCCTGTGGCCTGTTCGTCCAGGTTTCCATCCGCATCGAACATGGTCATCGCCGCGGGAAAAATGCCGTGGAAACGCGTCAGATCAAATGACATACAACCCTCCGTCCGTACATGTCACCACGAGTCGTCCATCGCGGCTTTCAGCCGCGGTCGGCGCGCTGCCCAGTTGCACGCGCGATGTCACGGCGCCCTGCGCATCCAGCGCGGTCACCTCGCCCGCGCGCCCCAGGGCATAACACAACGCGCCGCCGACCACAAGCTGTGTCGCGTCTTCA
>JAKALH010000352.1 GCA_021813225.1 Chloroflexota bacterium | reverse complement strand
GGGCACGGCCAGGTGAACCCGGAGAACTATGTCGACATGCTGCAGAAAGCCTATGCCGCCATCAAGGCTGCCAATGGCGGCACTATGGTGATCGGCGGCGCCAACGCACCCACCGGTTACTTCGGCGGTAACTGCACCTCCAATGGCTGCGACGACGACCAGTTCCTGGCGCGCATGGCCGCGGCAGGCGCTGCACGATACATGGATTGTATGGGTGCGCACCACAACGGCAGCATGGTCGGTCCGGATCAAACCAGCGGCGCGCCCACAGGCAATCACTATTCATGGTACTTCTGGGGCACACTGAACATGACCTATAACTCGTTTGGCGGTCGGGTTCCAATCTGCTGGACGGAGCTGGGTTATGTGACCGGCGAAGGTATCGGTACATTGCCCAGCGGCTTCTCGTGGGGCAGTTCGACTACACTGGCGAACCAGGCCCAATGGCTGGCTCGCGCGGTGCAACTGTCACGCGACAGCGGCAAGATTAAGCTCATGATTATCTGGAACATGGACTTCCGCCAGTGGAATGACGATCCTCAGGCCGGTTTCTCCATCTTCCGACCCAATGGTCAGTGCCCGGCGTGCAGCACGATCAAGGCGGCAATGGGCTTGTAAGTACTGCGGCCAAGTGAAGTAGACTGGGCAGGTCACAGGTGTAGTCTCATCTGTGACCTGTTCTGCTATACAGGGGGATTCATGTGCGGGATCGTGGGGTATATCGGGCGGCGTGATGCGGCGACAATCATCCTGGACGGTTTACGAAGGCTGGAATACCGAGGTTACGACTCGGCAGGAATCGCACTGTTGGATGATAGTCGTATCCGCGTTGAACGTGCGGTCGGGAAGCTGAGCAACCTGGAAGCGCAGGTCAATCGTGCACGTTCGGGTTACGCTTCCGCAAACAGCGACATGCAGGTTGGCGTCGGTCACACGCGCTGGGCCACTCACGGAAAACCCAGCGAACGCAATGCCCACCCTCATACAAGCATGGACGGGACAGTGGCCGTGGTTCACAACGGCATCATCGAAAACTATGCTGAACTGAAACATGAGTTGCAGTCCGAGGGGGTTGTCTTCCGCAGCGATACCGATACTGAAGTCATCGTTCACCTGGTTGACCGATACATGCATGACGGGTATCCGATGGAACAGGCGGCCCATGCCACTATCAGGCAATTGCGCGGATCGCAGGCCATCGTGCTGATCAGTGCCAGAGAACCGGACAAGCTGATTGCCGCGCGAATCGGCAACGCCGGGGGTGTTTCGGTTGGCATCGGCGAGGGCGAGACGTTTGTCGCATCGGATATCCCCGGCATTCTGGAACACACACGGCGCATCGTGTTCCTGGACAGCCATGAGGTCGCTGTCTTGACATCGACCGGTATGACAGTGCGTAAACTGAACGGCGATGTAATCCAAAAAGACGTACAAACCATTGCATGGGATCCTGTATCGGCTGAGAAGGGCGAGTATCGCCATTTCATGCAGAAAGAGATTTTCGAGCAGGGACGCGCATTAACCGACACCATCCGGGGAAGAGTCGATTTCGACAGCGGCGAGGTGGCGCTGGACAACCTGACGATTTCGATAGACGATGCCGTGCGGTTGAAGCGCATCTACACCACGGCATGCGGAACATCCGCCAACTCCGGCCTGGTGGGTAAGTTCCTGCTGGAGGGAATCGCCAGAATACCTACCGAGGTTGACTACGGCTCAGAGTTCCGTTATCGCAATCCGCTGGTCGGCAAGGACATGGCCGCCCTCGGCATCACCCAATCGGGCGAGACAGCCGATACGCTGGCAGCGATGACGGAAGCGCGGACAAAGGGTGCGCGTCTGTGGAGCATCGTCAACTCGATTGGGTCGCAGGCCGAACGTATCGCCGATGGCTCGATCTCGATGCGCGCCGGTCCCGAAATCGGTGTCGCCAGCACGAAGGCGTTCACTTCATCCATCGTCGATCAGTATCTCCTGGCCTGTTACCTGGCACAGCAGACAATGGCAGAGCACGCCAAACTGCGCGAACAGGCTGCCGCATATGCCAGAGACCTGGCGCACCTGCCCAATCTGGTGAGTCAACTGCTGGAGCCGCAGCCCATCTACGACGATCTGGCGAATGCCTTTCACGACCGCAGGCACTTCCTGTATCTGGGGCGAGGCATCAATTACCCTCTGGCGCTGGAAGGTGCTCTAAAGCTCAAGGAAATATCATATATTCATGCAGAAGGCTATCCGGCCGGCGAGATGAAACATGGGCCGATAGCCTTGATCGATGAGGAGATGCCGGTTCTCTGCATCGCGGTGCGCGACAGCGTCTACGATAAGATGATTTCACAGATCGAGCAGGTAAAAGCGCGCAACGGCATTGTGATTGCAGTGGCGACCGAGGGCGATTCTGTGATCGAGCAGAAGGCGGACTATGTGCTGTGGATACCGGACGCCCCGCCCCTGTTGACGCCCGTTTTGACTGCTGTGCCGTTGCAACGGCTGGCCTATCATCTGGCGGTACGGCGCGGGTGCGATGTCGATCAACCGCGCAATCTGGCAAAGAGCGTCACGGTGGAGTGAAGGACGCCTGCGCTCTTGTACCCTTAATAAGCCGGATACTGCATAATGGATGTTACCAATGGGGCGCAAATTCATCGGCATTGACATCGGAACGACGTTTCTGAAAGGCGCCGTAATCGATCTCGAACACATTACAGTGGGCGCGCCGGTCAGGGTGGCATTTCCCCCTTTCATCACCGGGCTTCCCGCATCCCACCGCGAGGTTGATCCGAATACCATAGTCGGCGCTGTTCAAGAGTTGATCCTCAAATTACATGCCAGCACGCCCGATTGCGATGGGATTGTGATGTGCACACAGATGCATGGACTTGTGCTGGCGGATCGAAACGGCAACGCACTCTCCAATGCAATTACCTGGCAGGATGAAAGAACACTTGATGCCGACGCGGACAGCCACCAGTCGACCTATAGTCTGATGATGGCGCAGATCAGTGAACAGGAACGTCTTGCACTCGGCAACGACCTGTTACCCGGCCGCCCACTCGGAGCGCTGTACTGGATGCAGCAACACGACACCGGCCGGGTTGACTCAACAGCCGATGAAGTCTATCCCTGTTCCATAGCCGACTTTGTGGCAGCCCACCTGTGCCGTACCGGCCCGGTGACGGATGCAAGCAACGCTGCCGCACACGGCGCGTATAACCTGCACACGGCAGACTGGCATCACGAAATCATCAGCCGGCTGCGACTGGACCATTACGCATGGCCGCGAATTGTGCCGTACAACACAGTTGTAGGCTATACCGATATGGCAGGTCATTCGATTCCCTGTTACGTTCCCACCGGCGACCACCAGTGCGCGGTGCTGGGTACACTGCTGGGCGAGGATGAACTCTCGATCAACGCATCGACCGGATCACAGGTGGGCATGCTGACTTCACGATTTGAGGCCAGCCTTGCCTGCCAGACCCGCCCGTACTTTGATGGGAAGTTCCTGAAAGCGGTCATTCATATACCGGCAGGCAGGGCGCTGGCTGCGCTCATCCGTCTGCTGTCTGAACTGGCCGATGCCCAAGGTGTTTCTCTGCCTGATCCGTGGGCATATGTTGAGCGCACCTCTCTCGCGCGAGCCGATACCGACCTGCGCATGAACCTGGCATTCTTCCCCAGCTCATGCGGAGATCGGGGTTCTATCGACAACATCACCGAAGGCAACCTGACCATCGGCGATTTATTCGCTGCGGCGTGCGAGAACATGGCGCATAATTACTTCGAATGCGCCGGCCGAATCGCAGCCCGGCATCCATGGAGCAGACTGGTGTTTTCCGGCGGCTTGATGCGCAGGCTGACAGTGCTGCGCCAGTCGACCATCCGGCGCTTCGGCCTTGACTGCCGCTTTGCGCCTTCCGATGAGGATACCCTGCTGGGTCTGCTGGTCATCGCGCTGATGTGCAGCGGACAATGCGCAACAGCCAGG
>JAKALH010000351.1 GCA_021813225.1 Chloroflexota bacterium | reverse complement strand
GATCTTATTTCGTGAATGATCAGTTGATCCTGCAGCGTCAGGAGAAGACCTTTGCGACGGGCGATATCGGGCTGCTGGCTCTGACATTGCTGGATCGTCCGGGGACCGATGTCTCATTTACGCATGTAAGCGTTACGGCGCCGCCCAGCGACAGCCAGCAATAAGGCATCAGATGCCTCACAGTAACGCGATACTGACGTCAATCGTCTATACTGGCTGTATGCCGACAGAGCCTGAAGACACGATTTTCAACCGGATAGTCCGCCGGGAAGTTCCCGCACAGATCATTTACCAGGATGACGACGTGACTGCGTTCAGGGACATCAATCCGGTCGCGCCAGTACATGTTCTGGTTGTGCCCAACAGGCACCTGCCCACGCTGAACGATGCCCGCGAGGATGATGAGCGACTGCTGGGGAAAATGATGTTAACCGCGCAACGGCTGGCGGCACAACTTGGCGTCGCTGAGAACGGGTATCGTGTGGTCGTAAACTGCAACAGGCAGGGCGGTCAGACCGTGCATTACCTGCATTTCCATCTGCTTGGCGGGCGCAAGATGACCTGGCCGCCTGGCTGACCCGAAGAACATGAAGATACTCATCACCGGCGGTGCCGGATTTATTGGAGCAGCCTTAGCAAACACACTCCTGCGTGCGGGCCATGTCGTGCGTGTGATCGACGATTTGAGTTCGGGCGATCCGACCCGGCTGGAGCGGGCTGTGCACTTCACCCGCGGCGACATTACCGATGTGCCCAAGCTGTGGTCGTTGCTGCAGGGTGTGGACTGCGTCTACCATCTGGCGGCGCGTGTATCGGTTCAGGAGTCAGTCTTATATCCGCGGGATTACAACACGACGAATGTCGGCGGAACGGTAGCCCTGATGCAGGCGATGCGGGATGCCGGCGTCAAGCGTGTTGTGTTGACCTCATCAGGCGCAGTCTACGGAGAGCAAGTCACCCAGCCGGTCAAAGAGGATTTCGTTCCTAATCCAAATTCCCCTTATGCGGTCAGCAAACTTGCTGCAGAATATTACCTTCATACGATCGGCGCGTTGTGGGGCATGGAAACGGTGGCATTGCGCATCTTCAATGCGTATGGCCCCGGCCAGCAGTCTCGCGCCTCGCATCCGCCGGTGGTGCCGGCGATCATCAAGCAAGCCATGGGCGGCGGATCGATTATTGTGCATGGCAACGGCAGACAATCGCGCGACTTCGTATTCATTGACGACATCATCGCTGCACTGGTGAGTGCATCCACAGCGCCTGATGTCAGCCGGCTGACGATCAATGTGGGAAGCGGTGTCGCCACCAGCATCAATGACCTGGTCGAAATCGTGGGACGTGTGCTGGGCAAGGAACTGACGCCACTGCATGTCACGGCTGATAGCGGCGGCGTCTCAAGCCTGTGCGCCGAACTCAGCAGAGCCAGAGAACGGCTCGCCTATTCGCCGGGTGTATTGATCGAGCAGGGTCTGCGGCAATATATAGCCAGTCTGCTTTCCGAGCCCAGTGTAAAGTGACGGCGTAACCAGTCAGATGAGTATCATCGAGGCTGTGGACTTAGGCAAGAGCTATGCAGGCCGCGCCTGCCTGTACCAGATAAACCTGTCTGTGCCCAGCGGTGCGATATATGGTGTCGTCGGGACATACGGCGCGGGAAAGACCACGCTGCTTAAGCTACTTGCCACACTCATAACACCATCGACCGGTGATGCCATCGTTAACGGCTATTCGCTGGTTGGCAGCCCCGCACGCATCCGACGCATGGTGGGCTATATGCCACAGCGTTTTGGCGTCTACTCATATATGTCGGTTGAGGAGTACATCAGCTTCTATGCGGATTGCCAGGGCGTCCCGACATCCGAACGGGCTGCACTGGTCAACGATCTGCTGCAACTCGTCGATCTCGGCCATCGCCGCCAGGACGAAGTCAGCCGCTTGACATTCGCGATGAAGCAGCGCCTGAGCCTGGCGCGCGCGTTGACCAATGACCCGCAACTCCTCTTGCTGGACGAACCTTTTTCTGGCGTTGACCCGCGCAGCCAGGTTGAGATGCGTGAGTTGATCAGGGAGTTGCAGAACATGGGTAAAACCATTGTACTGACGGCCTCTGCGTCCCAGAATATCGCCGGCCTGTGCACAGACATAGCCATACTGTCCAGAGGCGAGTTACTGGTCAGCGGCAATGCACCCGGCGTGCAATCGCTGTTTCATCAGCATCGAACCATTGCGGTGCGGTTCTTCGGCAACGTGGATATCGCCACCAGCGCCATCAAACACAATGCAGGGGTGCAGGATATCAAGGTTATATCGCATGGTCTGGATGTTGGGCCAACATCTGACCAGGCCGAAGCACCGTTGCCGGCCATTGCAACCGTTCTGAAAGAGATACGCGCCAGTTTTACAGGAAGCTACGGGGAAGCCAGCGAACTGCTTCGCCTGCTGATGCGCAGCGGGGTGCAGGTCGTCTCGTTCAACGAAGAACCGGAAACCGCGGATGCTCTTTTGATTTACCCGGAGGGTGAAGCAGATACACCGGCGGCGGATTGAGATCCACATGCTGAATACATTCGTGTCGCGTTTGAGAGTGCCTTTGAACCCGTTGACCTTGCACGAATTACGCAGCCTGATGCGCTCGCCGCGCGCCTACTCATACCTGACGGTGTATATGTCAATTGTCAGCGGTATTACGCTGTTGATCTATGTGGCGGCTTCGTTCAATGGCTCCAGTGGCGTTAATGACAGCAGCCGTGTCGGCACCATACTCTTTTATATCGTGGTGGGGATGCAGGCTATCGTCGTCAGCTTCCTCACGCCGTCCTTTACGTCCGGGGCCATCAGCGGGGAACGGGAAAATGACACCTACGAGCTTTTGCGCATCACATCGATTACACCACGTCAGATTGTTGCAGCAAAGCTCACCGCGGCATTCGGCTTTTCAACTCTGCTGGTCTTCGCAACGTTGCCGCTCCTCAGCCTGGCGCTTCTGTTAGGGGGTGTCGAGCTGGTACAGGCAGCGGCAGCGATCGGTGTGGTACTCGCTTCGGCGCTGTTCTTCTCGGCACTCGGAATATATATCTCCAGCAGGTCGGCCAGCAGGCTCAGCTCCGCAATCATCACCTATGTGGTCACTACCGGTATCGTGCTGGGTATGGCCGTATTCATGCTGGTCGTTTTCCCGCTGATCAACGACATCATCTACGGCACAAGTTCACTGATAAAAACCAGCCCGGTGCTGGGTATACTGCTGCAGATACTGGTATTCTTCCTCATGAGCGCCAGTCCCATATCGGCCCTGGTCGCCAGTGAAACCAATCTGCAGGAGAGCGGTAACATCTGGTACATCACCATTAACCAGGCCGCAGGAGCGACACCGCCGCTGTATCTGCCTGCCCCGTTCATCATTCTGATCGTGCTGTATCTGCTGTTGTCGGCGCTGTTCTTGTGGTTTACGATCCGCCGGCTGGATGCGCCCATTGACAGCCTCTGACTGGTCAATTCCAGCGCGCCACATCGCCAGCCAGCGCATGAGCATATTTCCTGATTGAATCCGCGTCCGGCGCATCCGGTTGCCCCTGCAGATATTTTTCCAGCATGACCACAGCGCGCCGCGACTCACCGAGTGATGCGTGTAAAAGACCCAGATTGCGCACCTCATCCAGATTGTTGGGGTTAAGCACCAGTAAACGCTCGACGACGCCTTCTGGCATGTGGACCTCCCGCACCTATGAAGTAGCGTGATACCAGTTTGACACGAGGGCGCTCGGCGCGTATCGTTGGTACCATGTCAACCAACCCGGAAGAGAAGCGCGCAGACGGTCAGCATGTTGGAATCCATGACACCCTTATCGGGAAACGAGTCGCTGTGCTCGATAAGGGCTGGGTGGAATTGCAGGATGTGATGGGTGACGACCTGGCGATCGTCAACGCAGCCAGAGCATCATTCCTGGGCGAGAGTAAAGGCTCGGACAAGGATAAGAAACTGCTGTT
>JAKALH010000350.1:1908-3990 GCA_021813225.1 Chloroflexota bacterium | reverse complement strand
TTTCGCCATGGCCGCGCGGGCGCTCTCACTGGGCCTGCTGGGCGTCGGCATCGCACTGATCCGCGAACAGGCCGGCAGTGACGAATTCTCAATGGTGGGCGGGTTGGGCAGCAGGCAAGTCTGGGGCACGCTGGCTATCGCCATCGGCGGTCTTTCGATGGCTGGACTGCCGGGGACAATTGGTTTTGTTTCGCGCTGGACGACGGCGCGCGTGCTCGGCCAGACCGACCTGGAAGTTCTGGTCGTTACGCTGCTGGCCGGGGCCAGCGTCGGCGCCGGCATCGTTCGCGGGCTGGCCGCGCTGTATGGCACGGCGAACGTGATGTCCGGGCGCACTGTGCCAGCAACACAGAAGCGTCTGCCTGCGGCCATCCTGGCGGCTGTGGTCGTTCTGATATTTCTTGGAGTTGCCCCCGGAGTGTTTACACCGGTTACAAAGGCGATTGCGGATCACTACAACTACTATAGATAGACTAATCAGCGCACAACGGCATGGGGCATGCACATGCAACGGGTACTGGCCATCATCAATCCGCGCGCAGGGGCGCAGTTTGGATCGCAGGCCGCTCAACGCCTGTCGCAGATCGCACTCAGCCGCGAGATCGAGTTGACCATCCGGCCGACGAGGGCCGACCGTTCCATCAACGGTCTGCTGGAGGATGCCGGCAGCTTCACACGGGTGGTGGCATGCGGCGGCGACGGCACGATCACCGCCGTGATCAATGGGATTGTCGGAAAAAACGTTCCACTGGCCATC
Organism: Chloroflexota bacterium; assembly: GCA_021813225.1. Taxonomy (GTDB): domain Bacteria; phylum Chloroflexota; class Anaerolineae; order J036; family Brachytrichaceae; genus CAIXPS01. Next base: position 3,233 of record JAKALH010000350.1, on the reverse strand, counting down.
GTCCCGACTGGCACCGGAAACGTGCTGGGACAGGCAATCGGCATCAATCAGGATTACCGGCAGGCCTGTGACGATGCCTTGAACGATTGCGACCTGTTGCCGCTCGACCTGGGGCTGCTGAATGAACAAATCCACTTCGCCCTGCGCCTGAGTACGGGTTATGAGGCGCTCGTGACGCAGGACACCACCCGCGAGATGAAGACGCGGCTGGGGAAGCTGGCGTACCTGTGGGAAGCAGCGCGACACGCCCTGCGCCTGCCGTCTGCGCGTTACCGGATCGATGTAGACGGCGCGGTGATGCGCCAGCGCGCTGCGTCGATCTGGGTGGCGAATACCAGCGCGCTGGGTATCCTGGGGCTGGAACTTGACCCGGCCATCCGCCTGTCGGACCGGCAACTCGACCTGTGCATATTTAAATTTTCCGCGGCGCGCGATATGCAGCGCGTATCGCAATGGTTTTTCAGGCGCGAGCGGCTGCCCGCCACAATCGTGATGCGCATCCCGGTCAGGAACTACGTGAATATCGTCGCGGCAAAACGGCAACCCGTGCAGGTGGACGGCGACGCCGTCGGCCACACGCCCTGCCGTATCCGCGTGGTGCCTGACGCCATATCCGTGTGTGTGCCGCGCAAACCCTGAACCATGGCAACGCGCTACCCTATTCCCGCCGCAGAGACGCGCGTCGAGACGGTCGTCGTCAACTCGCGTTTTATCTGCACCATCGGCCAGGCCCGCACGACCGATGAAGCGGCAGCCTTCATCCGGCGCATCAAAGCCGAGTATGCCGACGCCTCGTCGCATGCCTATGCCTATCGCATCGGTTACGGCGCCAGCGTGACCGACGGCTGCAACGACGGCGGCGAACCGGGAGGAACCGCCGGAAAACCGATGCTGGCCGTTCTGCAGGGCAGCGACCTCGGCGACGTAGTCGCGGTGGTATCGCGCTGGTTCGGCGGCACTAAACTGGGCACTGGCGGGCTGGTGCGCGCCTTCAGCGGGGCGCTCAAGGCGGCGCTGGCGGCGCTCCCGCGCGACGAGCGCGTGGAGCGCAAGACATTCCTGGTCGAAGCCCCCTACGCGCTGTATGAGCGCCTGAAACTGCTCGTCAACGCCCATCACGGCATCGTGTCCGGCGAGGAGTTCGGCGCGAATGTGCTGCTCACGCTGATAATCGCCGTCGATGATATTGCAGGCTTCGGTGCGGCCCTGCGCGAGATGAGCGGCGGCAGCATCGATATGCTGTCGGTGGATTGAGGACGCCCGCCGTTCAGCGCACGCGCCGCCCCGCTATCAGTTTGAATGCCGCGAGCACCAGACCGGCGAGA
>JAKALH010000350.1:0-1898 GCA_021813225.1 Chloroflexota bacterium | reverse complement strand
ACACCACCCCGGCGGTCAGACCCGCCACAAAACCCGCGCGCATGTCGAACAGGATGCGCGCATCGCCGCGTATCTGCCCGGCAACCAAGATACCGACCTGCGACTGCTTGAGAGTAGCCGACTGCGCCAGCACAGCGCCAATCGCGCCATTATTGACCTCTGCCTTGACCTTCTCGGCGACTACAGCGCCAATCACGCCATTTTCCAGGTTGACTTTGACGCTATCCCCTTTGATTGCGCCGACGGCGCTTTCACTGACGGTCACACTCCGCGCCGTGATGCTGCCAATCTGTTGCTTTTCGGCGGAAGCTTCCTTTAGCGTCACTTCATCGCCGGCCGATTTTCCGGTTTCTTCCCCGGCAACTTCTTCCTCTTCCGGCTCCTCGTCGAGGGGTTCGGCTGCCGACTTCGACTCGATATCCATGCTTGCCTCCTGCCCGTTAGTATAGGTCAACACATCAGAGCGTCAGCCAGCCTTTGGCCTTCTCGATAGCCAGTTGCCAGCCGCGATAACCTTCCGTGCGTCTGGAGTCGTCCCAACCGGGCCGATAGATGGTGTCCGCCTGCCATTGTCGCTTCAATTCAGCCAGGCTGCCCCACAGACCGGCGGCCAGCCCGGCCGCGTATGCAGCGCCCAGCGCGGTCGTCTCGCTCACGACAGGCTTGACGACGGACACGCCCAGAATATCCGCCTGCAGTTGCATCAGAAAGCGATTAACTGTCGCGCCGCCGTCCACTTTCAAGACATCAATTCCGTCTGTACCGCCGCCCGGCAGGCCGGCCTGCATATCCCTGCGCATGGCGTCCAGGACATCGCGGGTCTGATAGCAGATTGCTTCCAGCGTCGCGCGCACGATATGCGCGCGTGTGACGTAGCGTGTCAGGCCGACCAGGGCGCCGCGAGCGGTGGCATCCCAGTATGGGGCGTACAGGCCGCTGAAGGCGGGGACGAAGTAAGCGCCGCCGCTGTCGGCGACCGACCCGGCTATGGCTTCCGTCTCGCCGGCGCTTTGAATCAACCCCAGGTTGTCCCGCAGCCATTGCACCGCCGCGCCAGCGATGGCGATGCTGCCTTCCAGCGCATAAACAGGAGCGGCGGCGCCGATCTGATACGCCGGCGTCGTGAGCAGGCCGTGGCGCGAGACGACCGCCTGCGGCCCGGTATTCAGCAGCATGAAACAGCCCGTGCCATAGGTGTTTTTTACGTCGCCCGGCTCGCAGCAGGCCTGCCCGAACAGGGCGGCCTGCTGGTCGCCCAGGACGCCGCAGATAGGCACGCCTTCCAGCACCCCGCGTGCCACGCCAAATGCCTGCGCATCGGATGATGCGACGATACGGGGCAACACAGCCGCGGGAATTCTAAAAAGCCGCAGCAGCTCATCGTCCCAGGCGAGCGTGCGCAGGTTCATCAGTTGCGTGCGCGACGCATTCGTGACGTCGGTGACGTGCCGGCCGGTCAGGTTCCAGATCAGCCAGGCATCGATGGTGCCGGCCAGCACCTCGCCGCGTTCGGCCCGCTCGCGCGCGCCGGCGACATGATCCAGCAGCCAGGCCAGCTTGGTGGCCGAGAAATACGTAGCCAGCGGCAGGCCGGTGCGCTCGCGGACAGCGGCTTCAGCGCCGCCGGCGCGCAATGAATCGCACACGGCGGCGGTGCGGGTATCCTGCCACACCAGCGCATTGTGCAACGGCTTGCCCGTCGCACGGTCCCACACGACGATCGTCTCGCGCTGGTTGGTGATGCCCGCCGCCAGAAGGTCGGCAGGCGTCAGGCGGGCTTTGGCCAGTGCCGCGCCAATCACGCCGCGAGTGCGCGTCCAGATTTCCTCCGCGTCGTGTTCGACGCAGCCCGGCTGGGGGTAGATCTGGCGATGCTCCTCGTAAGCCGAATCGACGAT
>JAKALH010000349.1:1684-3999 GCA_021813225.1 Chloroflexota bacterium | reverse complement strand
GACACCACCTGGCGCAGCCTGGGCGTGAACAGGTGCACGACAAGCGCTACCGCCAGGCACGCGCCGCCGCCCACCAGCACCGCCAGCGGCGCCGTGTAGGTCTGCGCCAGCCACCCGATGAACAGGCTTCCGAATGGTGCGACGCCGTTCTGCGCCCAGAAGTAGGTGCTGATGACGCGCCCGCGCAGGTGATTGGGTATCAGCAACTGGATCAGCGTGTTGGTCATCGCCAGTTGCGTCACCGTGCCCCAGCCGATCAACGTCATCAATGGCAGCGACATGCCCAGCGACGCCGAGAAGGCCAATCCCACCAGCGCGGCGCTGAATACGAACTGCCCGATCGTCATCAGCAGTCCCTTGCGTCTCACCGTGCTGAAGGCGGCCAGGGTCAGCGCGGCGATCAGCGCGCCGACGCCCTGAGCGGTGATCATCGCGCTGTTGCGCGCGGCGACGATGGCGTCGGTGTCGCCGGCCTGGTGAAACACATCGCGCGCGAACACCGGCACCTGCTGGATGGCGGGGAAGCCGACAAATCCCGGCACCGCCGCGGTGATGATCAGCAGGGTGACCACCGCCGAGGCGCGGATGTAGCGCTGTCCCTCGCGGAAGTCGTGCATGGCGCTCACACGCGCCCCGGTGTTGGAACTGTATTCGGGGTTCGAGTGAATGAAGAACAGGCCGACGATGACGACCAGGTAGCTGACGCCGTTGGCGAAGAACGCCCAGCCCTCGCCCTTATCGGCCAGCAGCACCAGCAGCGGGCCGGCCAGTGCGGGGCCGAGCACGCGCGCGGCGTTGAAGATGCTCGACTGCAGCGCAATGGCGTTCGGCAGCGACTCTTTGCCGACCAGCTCGATCAGCATGGCCTGGCGCGCCGTGATCTCGATGGAACTGGCAGCCCCCAGCAGAAACGCCATGACCACGATGTGCCAGATCGTGATCACGCCTGCCAGCGCCAGCGCCGCCAGCGCGAACGCCTGCAGCATCATCGCGATCTGCATGACAATGACGACTTTGCGCTTGTCCAGCCGTTCGACCAGCACGCCGCCCGGCAACGTGATCAGCAAGGCCGGCAGCGCGCCCGCAAACCCGATCAGCCCCAGGTCAAACGGCTGCCCGCTGATGCGGTAGGCCAGGTAGGGCTGCGTCGTATTCTGCATCCAGGTTCCGATCAACGAGATGAACTGACCGATGAGGAAGATGCGGAAATCGCGTGATGAGAGCGCCGGGAAGCGCGCAGCGATGGTAATAGTGCGGTTCATAACGAAATGACGATCCGAACGTCAAGATGGCTCCGTGACGGCAACCTGCCGATAGACGACGGAGCGGCAATGAGGCGGCTATGACGTTTCCGTTTTTGATTCTAATCGATTCTCGGCGACAAGCTGGCGCAGGAAGTGGGTGGAGCGCAGCGTGCGTTCCAGCACGAAGGTGAGGTAGCGGCGCAGGGTTTGCTCGGCCTGGGCGTGCGCCACCGTGCTGATTTCCAGGTCCCGGACGGCGTCGAACGGCTGGGTCTGCAGCGCGCGCAGCAGACCCAGCACGTTGACCGGCAGGGGGGATGCGTCGCGCGCCAGGCGCGCCACAGGCGGCGACAGGATGCCGCCTTCCATGGGCGAGAACGCCACGCTGGCGGGGCCGCCGGTCCCGGCAGGCGCGTCGATGTTCACGGCTTCGCCTGTGCGCGCGCATCGGAACAACTGCGGCCGGTATCCGGTGATGGTGAGCAGGCGTAATTCGAAGTAACGTGTCGCCAGCGCCGGGTCGGGGGCGGTGGCGATCCAGTCCAGCCCGTTGACCAGCAGATCGTATAAGGCGCTGTCTTCGCTGCCTTCCTGGGCGAAGGCGTCGATCAACTCGCTGAGATAATGGGCGTAGCTGCCGCGCAGCAGGTCCTCGCGCAGCGGGCGATAGGTCTCGATCGTCTCGGCCTGGCTGATGATGTCGAACGTGCGCCCGCGCGCCAGCAGCAGTTTCACGCGGGTGAACAGTTCCACGTGCCCGGCCTTGCGGCTGGTGATTTTGCGCACGCCTTTGGCGATGACGCGCAGCTTGCCCAGCTCCGGCGTCATCAGCGTGAGGATGCGGTCGGCCTCGCCGTAGTTGCTGTGCCGGATGACAATCGCCTCGCTGGCGTATAGACGAACTCTACTCATCGCGTGTGTGGAATGCAGAGCGCACCCGTCACGCGCGCGCAGGCGGGCGTCCAGAGGCCGCAGCCGGCACTGCATTCCCGCTTTCGCGGAAATGACGATACCGGTTGCGGTGTCCTTGTTCGATTCGTGTTCATTTCGCCAACAGAATCCAGCACGAGA
>JAKALH010000349.1:0-1674 GCA_021813225.1 Chloroflexota bacterium | reverse complement strand
AGACAGCGTGCCATGTCAGGCTCCCCTGCCACGCTCCGTGCGCCAATCTCCAATCTCGAATCTCTACTTCTGGCAGTGCGCGCAGTAGTGTGTGCTGCGCTGCCCGACAATGATACGCTGGATCGGCCTGCCGCAGGTCACGCAGGCCCGGCCGGTGCGGCCATAGACGCGGAAATTGTCCTGGTAGTTTCCGCCGGGGTACACCCAGTCGAAGCTGGCGCCGTTGGCGGCGACGCCGTCCAGCAGCGTCTGCCGCACGGCGGCATGCAGCCGCAGCCTGTCGGCATCGCCGAGTGTCTGCGCCAGACGCTTCGGGCGCAACCCGGCCAGGAACAGCGACTCGTCGGCGTAGATATTGCCCACCCCGGCGATGAAGGCCTGGTCGAGCAGAATCGACTTCAACGCGCCGCGCCTGTGGCTGAGCCGCTCGCTGAACTCGCCGGCGCTGATCTGCAGGGCGTCCGGGCCGGTCCTGCCGGTCACCTGGGCCGGGTCGGCGACCAGATAGACGCGCCCGAACTTGCGGGCGTCGTCGAAGCGCAACGCCCAGCCGCCGTCGAGTTCCCACACCACGCGCGCATGTTTCGTGCCGGCATCCACCTGCGCCACCACGTCCAGCCGCCCGCTCATGCGCAGATGCACCAGCATCGACAGGGGCGCTGCAGTGCCGGCTTCGCCCAGTCCGATGATCAGGTACTTGCCGTGCCGGCCAATGGATGTGACGGCGCGGTTGCGCGTCTGCCGTTCGAAGGCGCGTGCGGACATACCGTCGATTTCGCGCGCCCACAGCGCGCGCGCCCGCACGATGGTGCGGCCGATCAGCGGGGGCGTTCCATCGGACCGCCCGGCGCGCAACTGTTGCGCAATCGTCTCGACTTCGGGGAGTTCCGGCATAGCGGCTCACTCGTCCAGCGCCATGTGCACCAGCGTGCGCAGCGGCTTGAATCCCATCGCCTGCAGCGCCGCGTGCGAAGGCTCGTGCGGGCGCGCCTGCGTGGCCAGCAGCGGCTTGCCGGAGTACATTTCGAAGCGCTTCAAGGCGCGTTCCAGCAGCGCGACGCCAACTCCTTCGCCGGCCTGCGCGTTCAGCATCAGTTCCAGGTGATGCTCGTTCAGTTCCAGATTCGCGCGCGTGCGCACGGCGCCGTTGAAGCGCCCGCCGCTCTCGGCTACCAGCCATTGCTCCAGTCCGCCGTTGATGAAGTTCGTCAGCGTCCAGCGCAGGCCCAGCCGGTACGCGCTCTCGTCGAAAGGCTCCGCAAAGGTCAGTTCGTCGGGGATGTTAAAGCGCGTGGTGCGCCACACGTCGGCGCTGTCCGACCAGCCGGCTGTGCGGACCTGCGGCGGCGCGGCGGAGACATCATGCCAGACCGGCTGGTTGCGCACCGACGGCCGCCGGTAATAAGTGACTGCTCCCAGTTCCCGGAAGCCGTATTTCCGATACAGGTGCTGCGCCGGCGCGTTGCCTTCCATCACCTGCAGCGCGATGCGGCGCGCGCCGCGCGTCTTTGCGAAGCGGATGGTGGCTTCCATCAGCGCCGAAGCGATGCCGCGGTTGCGAAAGGCCGGGTGCGTGGCGACGTTGCCGACCACCCACGTGCTGCGGCGGGTGGGGTTGCGCTGGATGGAAACGTTGCCCACGAGTTGTCCGTCCTCGCTCCACACCAGGCCGGG
>JAKALH010000008.1 GCA_021813225.1 Chloroflexota bacterium | reverse complement strand
CGTTGGCGTCTGTCTGTGCGCGCGCCTTATCCACCTGATAGAAGCGCTCGAAGATGCGCGGCAGGTCTTCAGCCGGGATGCCCAGACCGCTGTCGCTGACGCTGTATTCGACCCCGGCGGGCTGAGTCTTTTCGGCGGGGATGCTGCGGTTCTCGATTTTGACTCTCCCGCCTTCGGATGTGTGTTTCAGGGCGTTATCGAGCAGGTTGATGAATACCTGCGACAAGCGGTCGCCGTCTGCCTGCACCGGCGGTGCGTCGACCAGGTTGTTCACCAGCACAATGCCGTTCCGCTCCGCGCGCGGCGACAACTTGGCCAGGCATGTTCGCACCACATCGTTAACGGCTACCGGGCGGAAATCCATGCGCACCTCGCCGGTTTCCAGCCGCGCGGAATCCAGCAACGTCGTGACCAGCCGCGTCAAACGCTCGGATTCCTCATTGATGATTCTCGCCGCGCTCTGCGTCGATTCCGGGTTATTGACTGCGCCGTCCTGGATCGCCTGAGCGAATCCTTTGATGGAAGTGAGCGGCGTCTTCAACTCGTGCGACACATTGGCGACGAAGTCGCGCTCCATTTTCTGCGCGGCCTGCACGCGCGTCGCCATCTGGTTAAAATCGTCCGCCAGTTGTTTGAACTCGCCGGGACCGGACAGGGCGACTCGCTGGTCATATTTGCCCTGCGCGATGGCATTCGCACCCTGCGCCAGCTTCTGGATTGGCCGGGCGATGGACCGCGCAACCAGTGCGGCCAGCGCGGCGGCAAACAGCAGCGCCACGCCGCCGGCTTCCACGAACGGCAGCACCAGGCTCTCCCCCTGCACGCTGATGATCGGCCCGTCGAAAAACGGCCGGGCGATGGCGATCCAGTTCGAACCGGCGACGTTAGGTCTGAGGGCGATAGCCACGAAGGCCCAGCGCCGGCGCGCGGCGTCGAGGTAACCCCCGGTTGCCATCGTTTCCCGCTGGTTGCTGGTCACAGCGACGCGGCGCGCCAGATCGATTCTGCGCCCGATTATCGAACTCCCTGCGGCGGGGCCAGTGTCGCGAAGCACGATCCCTTCGCTGTCCAGCAGCATGACCTGAAAGCCCTGCGCCTGCCCGGCTGACGCAACACGTTCCATGACTTTGTTTACGCTGTCAGTGACGCCGGCGATTCGCAGCGATCGGACAACGGTGGCGGCGACGAAACTCAATTCGCGGATGTTCAGGCGCTGCTGGTAGTCGACGAGCAGGATAAGCAGCGCCACGCTCAAAACCAGCAGGCTGACCACGATAATAATCGTGTGCGAAACAAAAAGACGCAGGCGCAGGCTCATCAGGCAGTCAGTTTATACCCAACGCCGAAGACCGTCTCAATTTCGGCGCCGCTGCCGGCGATGCGCTTGCGCAGTTGGGCGATGTGTACATCCACGGTGCGTGTTTCGCCGGCGAAATCGAAACCCCATACGGTCTCCAGCAATTTTTCGCGCGTGAATACGATACCCTGATTTTCCAGCAGCATCACCAGCAGGTCGAATTCCTTCGTGCGGAGCCTGACGGTTCTGCCGGCGACGCGCGTCTCGCGGCGGGCGCGGCTGACGGTGAGGCTGCCGGCGTGTAACTCCACGTCCGCCCCCGGATGGGCCTCGCTGTCGTTCCTGGTCCGGCGCAGTATCGCTTTGATGCGCGCCATCAGTTCGCGCGGGTTGAACGGCTTCGTCAGGTAGTCGTCCGCGCCCAGTTCGAGGCCGATGATTTTGTCTACGTCTTCGTCACGGGCGGTGAGCATGATGATGGGAACATCCGATCTGGCGCGCATGCGTTTACACACTTCCCAGCCGTCCAGCCGTGGCAGCATCAGGTCGAGAATCACCAGGGCCGGCGGTTCTGATGTGATCATCTCCAGTGCGGTCTGCCCATCGTAGGCGTGCCGGGTGCGATACCCGGCCTGTCTGGCGTAAAGCTCAATCAACTCGACGATGTTGCGCTCGTCGTCGACGATCAGTACCTGTTCATTCAGCATGGACGATCACACCATCATGAAGGCCAACCCGCTTACTGCCATTGTCGCCCCGAATGGTCTTTACTGCTTCATTAACGCCGCATCAAGTGCTGCCTTGAAAGCTTCGTAGGGCTGCGCGCCCACCATCAGCTTGCCATTGATGACGAATGTAGGCGTCCCGCGCACGCCCAGCTTGTCACCTAAGGCCGTATCGCTCCGCACACGTTCCAGCGTCTTATCGTCATTCAGGCAGGTCGTAAAGGTCTGCATATCGAGCTTGAGAGATTTGGCGTAGTTCAGCAGGTTTGGTTTGGTGAATGTCCCGGCGTTTTCCCCGACCTGACTGCTGAACAGCAGTTCGTGAAAATCCCAGAAGCGGTTCTGGTCGGCAGCGCATTCGGCCGCCTGGGCCGCCCACTGAGATTCCTGGCCCAGGAAAGCGTAATTCAAGTACAACACTTTGACCTTACCCGTTTTCACGTAGTCCGTCGCGATGCGCGGCATGACCTGGTCATGGAAGCGCTTGCAGAAGGGGCACTGGAAGTCGCTGAATTCGATGAGGGTGACCGGCGCGTTGGCGCTGCCCTCGACGTTATTCGTGCGGATCGGGATGCTGCTCATGTCCACCGGCGCTGCCGTCGGCGAGGCAGCCTGCGCATTCGCCGGGCCAATGGCCAGGCCCTGGCCTGTGCGATTCTGCAGGGCATCCTGCGCACCCAGTCTGGCGGCGCTGCGGATATCGTCCAGGCTGAGCGGCATGGTCACGCCCGTGTTATTCTCCAGAAGCGCATCCTTGGCCCCCAACCGGGCCGCTTCACGGATTGCCCCCAGGTCGCCTGAGGTCGATGCCCCGGCGCGCGGTGAGTTGCTCAGCGACATCAAGCCGATTGCGGCGACTGCGCCGACCAGTATTCCCAGCCCAAACCAGCCCAGTGAGCTGCGGTCGCGTCGGGCAGGCATGTTGTCGTTGAACTGCTCTGTCATTTCGGAATCTCCATACGGCGGCATCGAGCGTTACGGCTGTGCGCCGAATGCCGCCGGCTGGCGGCTCACCATTAACTCCTGATAGAGAGCCACATATTGGCGCACCGACTCCTCTGTGCTGTAGTGCCGGCTGATTGTGGCGCGGTCACGTATGTATTTCGGGCGGTTGTGACACACTTCCATGATGCTGTTTGCGAGAGCGCGGGCATCGCCGACCGGAGCCACCAGGCCCATGCCCGTCGTCTGGACGGGCACGCGAACGCCGGGCAGATTGCTGCAGACGGATGGCGTGCCGCACAGCATCGATTCCACCTGCACCAGCCCAAAAGACTCCGTCGAATTCAGGCTGGGCAGCACCGTAACATCGCAATTGCTGTAGAAGGCCGACAGTTCCTGGCCGTGTAATGAGCCGGTGAATGTCCACTGCGGGCCTGCTGCCGCGAAGCGCGGCTGCAGGCGGCGCGCGTACTCCTCTTCGCCTAAAACATTCTTGTACGGGCCGGCGAACAGCACGCGCGCATCGGGCATCTGTCTGCGGATGATATCGAATGCGTCCAGCAGAATCTCCACGCCTTTTTCGGTTGCCAGCCGCGCCACCATCCCGATTATCGGGCGGGTCCTGATAGCCCACTTTGCCGCGAACGCCGCGATGGATTCCTGGGTAGGCGGATCGATTTCAACGGGCGGCGGGATGACTTGCAGTTTATGCATATAGCGCGACAGGTACGATGAATTCTGCGCATAGTCGTCGGTATATGCAACCAGCTTTTTCGCGTATATTGCCGCGATATGGTTCGCTGAAAGTATGACAGGGTGAACGACCCGGTTCAACAGCGCGGGCGGCAGTTGAATGTCGCAATGGTACGTCAACAGCGCGGGTTTACGGAACAGCCGCGCGTTGATGGACAGGCCGGCGCCGTCGAATTGTGGTAGATGGGCATGGACGATATCGTGCGTGCGGATCAGCTTGCGCGCGGCAATCCCGAATGCGGGCATAATGACGCCCTTGCTCAGGCGCAGTATCACCGGCACGCGCACGATCGAAACACCATCCTGAGCATCGCGCAGGGGCAGCGCCGGATCGTATTGCGATGTCAGGACGGTGACCTGGTGGCCGGCGCGCACCAGGCCGCGCGCCAGGCGCTCTACGTAGATGGTCAGGCCGCTGATATGGGGGCGATAGTAACTGAGTACGTGAAGAATCCGCATGTCGAGTTCACTGTCTTGCCGTGAGTTGTGTTTCCGTTGCCTGCTTGTGTTGAGATGAGGCCGATACGCTGTTGAACGACATGCCCACGCGGAGCAGGCCGTACAGGCCGAGGATAATCAAAGCGAATTGCTGGAAGAGCGACCAGACGAAGGCAAACGCCACGGCGACATCTTCCGGCACGTGAAAGGGTATGACCAGCGCCTGTTTGGCGAAAAACTGCACGACGCCGAGTCCGCCGGGTGCCGAGGGCAGCGCGCCGCCCAGGTTGGAAAGCACGATCGTCAATCCCATTTCGTCGAATTGTGCCGGTCGGAAGGCCATCATCGTGAAGTATGCGAGTATCAATGTCGCCGTCCACACCCCGACTGTCTGCCCGATCGCCAGCGCCAGTCTGGCAGGGGCGCGCAGCGAGTTAAAGCCATCGACCAGGTCGTGAAATCGCCGCACCAGGCTGTCGCCGTTAAGCCGCGGTATGCGGCGCGTGATTCGCAGCAGCAGGTTTTCGACGCGGACCGACTGCCAGATTGCGACAATAAAGCCGGCGATCACAGCGACGACCACGATGCCGCCTGTCACAGCCGCAGCGGCAAATTGAGCCGGCATGGGGACGGATTGCGCAAAACCGGCAAACATGAGCACGATGGAAGCCAGATCCAGCGTGCGTTCGACGACAACGGTTGAGAGCGCCCTCGTCATACTGACGCGGGTACGCTCGCCGATGACATAAGCGCGGCCAATCTCGCCCAGGCGAAACGGCAGCGTGCTATTCAACAGGTAACCGATGTTGTTCGCGTGAAAGGTAATCCAGAAAGGAGTGCCGCCCATCAGGCAGGACCATCGCCATGCCCGCAACGACAGCGTCACCAGAAGCGTCAGCGCGGCCGGAAGCAGCCAGGTGGTCTGGGCTTTCGACAGTGTCGCGGCGAATTCGTCGAAGCGAATACCGCGCAGGGTGAAATACAGGGCGACAGCGCTGATGACCAGGCTCAGCCAGAGCTTCCAGTTTTTGATCACAATAGTCCGTCCCTGAGAGACAAGCTATTATAGACGTCAAAGTCCGGCTTCGACCCCGAAGCCGGACTTCAGCCATCAACCTGCAGGATGCGCCGTCAGTTCAGCGCCGCAGCTCTCACGCGGGCTATTCGTTCATCCAGAGACTCAAGCGTTCCGGCAGGCAGGCGAATCGATCCCAATACGACTTCGCCGTCGCCCGCAAAACCGTGAAAATCGCTGCCGCCGGTGGCAAGCAGCTTATGCCGCTGTGTGAACGCGAGGTAGTGCTCGGTCTGCTCCGGTGTGTGCAGGGGGTAAAAGACCTCGACGCCGTCGAGCTGGTGCGCCAGCAGTTCGTCAAGCAATGCATCGGCGTCGCCGACATAGATACCGGGATGCGCCATGACGGCAATCCCGTTCGCCTGATGGATCAGGTCGACAGCCTGCGCCGGCGTCAGACCTTGATGGGGGACAAAGGCTGGCTTGCCTTCAGCCAGGTAGATGTCGAACGCTTCCTGGCGGGTGGTCACCCAGTTTCCTTCGAGCAATGCACGCGCCACGTGCGGTCGTCCGACCATGGCATCGCCGGCGATCTGCTTCACGCGCTCATACGACAGCGGTATGCCCAATCCATGCAGCTTGGAGACCATCGCCCGGGCGCGCCCGTCGCGCGCTTCGCGCAGTTCGCCGATTCTCGCAGCGGTTCTGCTGTCACTGGGTTCGACGCCGTAACCCAGCACGTGAACTTCACCTTGCGGCGACAATGAACTGACTTCGATGCCTCGCAATACTCGTATGCCCAGTTTCTCGCCGGCCCGGATCGCCTCTTCATGCCCGGCCAGGGTATCGTGGTCTGTCACCGCCAGCACTGTAACGTCGCGCAGCGCGGCCAGTTGCAGCAACTCCGTCGGAGTGAGTGTGCCGTCAGATGCCCGCGTATGACAGTGCAGTTCGGTGATGGGTGATGGCGATATAGGTTTTTCCAAGATGGGTCGGATGTTGCGTTGGCAGGTCGCCTCGTGGTCTAGCGCGGTTCAACGCCGAAACGAACAGCCGTTCGCTCCGTACCCTCGATATCGACTTCCGAGAAGGACGGAATCACCACAACATTGATCCCATCGAGCAGCAGGTAACCGCGCGCGATTGCCGCTGCCTTGATGGCCTGGTTGACAGCGCCTGCACCAATTGCCTGTACATCAGCCCGGCCATGCTCGCGTACAACACCAGCAATAGCGCCGGCGACAGCCGTAGACCGCGAATTGGCCGACACTTTGATGATATCAACCGTGCCGTTATGACCCCGTCCGTTGGATGAGTGAATTATTTCATTCGCCTGTGTTTGATCGCTGTTCATTGTTCCCTCGCTGTAAACAACTCGAAGCCACTTTGGTACATTTTACCAGTTGCAATTAAGAGATAGCTGAGAATACAATTAACGCCGGAAGCCCCTGGATTGCGTAAAGGTTGTGATTTTTGTCACAATGTGGCTACGGGAAGCGCAAACGCAGTAATATTTCGTCTGACAACACAACCCACGACTATACAGGCAGAATTTTAGCACATACGCTGCCGATAGCCTTTATGCATTTACTGACTCCGGGTATTCTGGCCCCCTGTTTTCGTCTTTTCTTCGGCAGCCGCGATTCGCTGGCGGTAGAAGGCAACGCGATTGATGACTCCCTGCGTGCCCACCATGGCCCAGATCAGCAGCCCAAGTAAAATGAACAGCGGAGGGAGAAAGCCTATGCTGAGCGCGAGCAGCGTGGCTGCCACGGCCAGGAGCACCAGCGTAAACAGCGGGTTTGCGCCGGCTACCAGCGCCGCGTTCTTGAAAGCGATACGCCAGCTCTTAACTTCCTGCTCGATATAGAAGGGGAAGGCGTAGAACTGAATGGCTATCCAGAAAACACCGGCAGCCAGCCACGCGCCGACAATCCATGGCACCCAGACCTGATCGGGAAACGCCTGCGGATACCACAGGTAATTCACCAGTATCAATATGCCGACGATGTTGGAAAACTGCATGTACGCCCAGGCTTTGAAAAACGACTGCTTATAGTTGGTAAAGTAGTATTCCCACGATATGGCGAACCCATTCGCCACGCGGTTGCAGATGGCGTTCAAAGCAAACCAGGCGGCCGCATAGGGCAGCGACGCGGGTATCGACAACGCCATCCCCACGATCAACGCCTGAATTAAAGCCGGCACGGGGGCGGCGCTTGCCAGCGCCAGGTAGACCGGTATCCCCAGTGCGGCGAATAACGGCAGGCCGCATACGACAGTCAGCAGGTTCATCAGAACCAGCAGGAGCAAGTCTTCCCAGATGTCCTTGACTGTCTTCCAGAGAACCTTGATTGCGCTGACCATGCATGCTCCCGTAGAGACATATCGACTGCGCTGACCATACTGACCGGCGTTGCCGCAGCAGATCAAGCCGGTGTGCTTACTGGTTTATTGTAACCACAGGCACTGCTGTGAACTCATCAGGTTTCAGCGAATTGACATCTTGATTTTGCGAGGAGGGATAGGTGCTCATGCCGCTGCTGCTCCCTGATTTCCCATCGGGCGGATTCAACACATCGATAATGCGCGTGTGGTTGGTGTCATCCGGCGCGCCGCCAAAGTGCCACTGCGAAGCTTTGCTGTCGACATCGCGCACACGCAATACACCGGTATCCGGGAATGATTCCTGCCCCAGCACGGCGATGGCATAGCCCCATCGGGTTGGATCGCTGCCGGCGGGAAATGCCGATAATGGCACCGCGATCAGCACGCTGCCGGTCGGGTCGACATCCGCCTTCACCACAACGGAATCCTGTGCTACCGCTTTGCCGCCGGAATCCGGCCTGAATAACTCCTGGCTCCACCCCTCAACCCAGATGGCATACTCCCAGCCGTCGCCGGCGGGCAGGACAGCGTTGCGACCCGGCAACAGTTTACGCGAGCCGCTGCTTTTGCCTGGGTCGGTATCGATATAGATATCGATAGTCTGGATGGATAAACCTGTCGGGGAGCTCCATACATTGTTGAGCGGGCTGTTCAGGTCGATGCGGAATGTGAGGTTCTGATTGTCGATGGATAGGGTTGCGTGTTTGAGGTCAAAAGAACCAGGCACAAAGACAGCATCGGTCGGGTAGGTATAGGTGCCGGGTCCACG
The DNA here is from genome assembly GCA_021813225.1 of Chloroflexota bacterium. Taxonomy (GTDB): domain Bacteria; phylum Chloroflexota; class Anaerolineae; order J036; family Brachytrichaceae; genus CAIXPS01. The sequence continues at coordinate 9,990 of JAKALH010000008.1, read as the reverse complement.
ATCGTCTCCGACGGCATCATCGAATGAGCCGATCAGTCTGCCCGACGCGCCTGAGGCTGTACCCAGGCTCGGCATGGTCAGTTGAGCCACGCCGTTGCCCGGAAAGGTGGCAATCACCTTTCCCCCACTCGATATGACAACCAGCATTTTCAGTTTGGTTTGACCTGGCAATCCGCCAAGTGAGTTGAGCGGCACGGTGGCTTCCAGCACCTTGCCGACGGCTGCGCTGTGCGGCACCATTGTGGGCGCGCCGGCCCAGCCGTGGCTGTTGTTGGCTGCGTATAGTGCGGAGGACGAGGTGCCGCCCGGGTCCAGCTCCCACTCCAGAACATGTGTCGCACTCATACCCAGCGCCACACGCACGTCGCCGTCGCCGCTCAGGCGTGTAAAGTCGGAATAGGATGCCACGTCGGGCTTTGCCAGATAGATTGCCACCCGCAGCACCTGAGGCGAATCCGCGTTAGCCGCAACCGCAGACCAGTCCTGGCGCGCATCGACGCGGAAGAAGAGATTCTGTGAGTTGACGCCGTAGAAAAAAGCGCCAATGACGTTGCCGGATGACTGGCCATTGCCTGCCTGTTCGACGGCGCCCGCGCCACCCCATTCGTTTTCTCCTGCAATGCCGTCAATCGTGGGAGTGATTGGCGCTGTCAGGGTACGGTCTCCGCTGATCACGGGCGCAGGCAGCATCGGTATTTGCAGGAAATCGGGCAGGGGCACGCCAAGGTTGCTGTAGACCTGCCCCAGCAGCGCACGAAAAGCCTGATCGAAGTAGCTGTTATCCTGGCCCGAGTGGCTGGCGGCAGGCTGGTACCAGTCCGCGCCTTCCGCGAGCAGGACAGCGCTATAGGCACTTGCCAGTGCGCCCGGGTCGGTGGTTTTCTCGCCGGAAAGGTAATCTGACAGAAATGCGCGCGTCCGGGTCAGATTGGACCATGCCGCGTTGCTCTCGGCGCTGCCGATCCATGGACTGAAGTCCGTTGCGCCGAAACTGCCCCAGGTGCCGGCTGCGAGCGCCGGCAGTGGACGTTGGCCGGGATACTTTGCCAGGTATTCAGACGGCGTCACCGTCCGGATATCGTAACGGTCTGCCGCGTCCGAAAGGCGCTGATACAGCGCGTTCAGAAATGCAAGCCCGTCATCGCCGTAGTTGTTCCAGGCTGTATCGCCGTCGACCACCAGGGTGATAAGGTGAGGGCCGGTCGCGTGTCGTCTGCTCAGATCGGCTTTGATCTGCATGATGCGGTTGATCAAATCATCCGCTGCCTTGGCAGCGTCCATATTCGCATAAGCGGTTGGAATCAGATTGGAAAGCTGCGAATCGCGGAACAGGACAGCCAACGGATTGCCGGAGGCCGGTTTCAGTTCATATGGCCGGTACAATACATCGCTGTCGAGACCCGCCGCAGCCAGATTCAGCGACCGCGATAACACGGCTTCACCGCTGACCGTCCAACTGAAACCTGCGCCGGACACGGGCTGCGCGATATTCTGCGCCACTGCGCCGCCTGTCGGCAGCAGGCCGCGTGGCGTCTTCCCGTAATGCTTCCGATACGACTCGATGGCACGCTTGAGCTGTGCCACGGCGTCCATTTCGGAGCGGAACGGCGGAGACGGCAGGCGGATCGATGTATTGCTCTGTGTGGCCGTGTTGGAATCCAGCAGCAACGGCAGCACCGGCGCAGCGAACGGCGATGTGGTCAGTTCGACCTGCCCGGTGTCCTGCAGATGCGCATACAGCGGTGCCAGGCCGCGAATCGCGCCCAGTACGGCTTCGAAAACCGTGCGCTTATCATCTTCGCTGAAGTCGCGCCCTTTCCGGACAAGCCCGTGCAACGGCGGTGCTGCCAGCAGGTCGGGGTCAAAAGTCGCCAGGTTGAACAACACCTGCAGATCGCGGATATCCTGCTCGGTAAAGGAACGCACTGCCGCGTTCAGATGCGCTTCATCCGTTCCGCCCAGCTTATTCGATAACTCTTTGAATCGTGGAAAGCGCTGAATAGTCGGCTGGTCTGCTTCGGTAAAAAAGTTGCGCAGGAGATCCGTCTTGTCGGCGTCGCTGAGCGAACTGGCAGGGCGCGTTGACAATTCCCAGTCAATGTCGCGCGCACCTGCCGCAAAGGCATCCAGTTGCTGGTTCAGTACCGGGCTGAAGTTGAAAGTCTCATGAACCTTCGGATATCGCGAGAGGGTGGCTGCCATGCCGTAGTAATAGCGTGTGGCATTAATACGCACCCACGGTCTGGTAATCAGGCCGGTCAACCGGTCTACGCTGTATAGCGGCTGGTGGAATTGCCAGATGATACTCAGGTAGATCGGTTCGGGCACCGGCGTAGGCGTGTCGGTGGGGAAGTAAGTCAGCGAAATTGGTATCGGCGTACTGGTCGGTCCCGGTGCAAACCCTGCTGGAGAGCAGGCGACGAGCAGTGACAGCGTTGCGGCAGCCGCGAGCAAGAGCCTTTTCATTTTCGGGCTTATTGTACGTGCTGCAGGAATGGGTGATGAACAACCGCAGCAAGCCCTGCTTATACCAGGCTGCCTGCGACTTCGATGCCATTGCTTGCCATGTGATGCAGGAAAATGGCGTGCAGCAGGTCGCCGGGGTGCGGAGGTATCCCCAGCCGGGACGCCGCCTCGACCGGTGTGTCATAGGTCTGGACGCAATCGGCTGGGACGACGACCCGCACACCGGCAAGCTGGCGTGAATTTGCCCGCAGGCGCAGGTGCATCGCCAACTGGTAGGTGCACAGGTCGCTGCAATCGCCTACGACAATGAAAGTATTTACTTGCGGGTGCTGGTCCAGCCATGTATCCAGTGCCGTATTCTCCGACGATGAAATCGAATTTTTTTCGATAATAACGAACTCATCTGCAAACGATAATGCGGACAGTTCTGGCGCAGTCTGCGACTCCACATTGCCGCGCACACAATGCGCCGGATAACTGGCAAACTCAACCGCGGCGGGATCATGCGTATCCTGTGGCAATATGAAGTGACGCACACCCAGCGCATAAGCGGACTGCATCAACTTCGCAATCGGCGGCACGATCCCCTGTACGCGCGGGCTGGACAGCGGCCCAACGGTGCAGAATCCGTTTATGATGTCAACACATAATACGGCGCTGTTTTGTGGATTTGCCACGATTCCGGCCAGCGGCATGGCCGGAAGACCGGCGATCCAGTTTTCCAGGGAATTTACGTAATCCAGGCTGGATTCTGCCAGCGTCATCGCCTGTTCCTTTGCCTCTCACAGTTGCACTGTGACCGGCACTTTGTGTATATATGACACTAATTCTAAGCGGATAATAGCGTTTGTCAAGTGTTTGCAGGTGTGCTTTAATTCCATTCGTGCTAGAGTTCAGCAGTATCTGAGGCCACCAGTCACTAGATGCAACGTCGCGAACGCTCCTGGCCTTGTGCCGGTGTACCGCCTCGAAGTATCCTGTTCAGTATCTCAAGGATTCCCGAACTCCAGTGGTTCAAAATAGTCTTGGAGGAGTGCTGCAGATGAGAAAACGCACTGCGCCAGTTGTGATTGCCATCGTCGTCGCGCTGTTGACGGCTGCATGCAATCAACAGCAGGCCAATCCCGAACCGGCGACGCCGACGCCTGTTCCGACCCCGATCATCCCGACAAAACCCACCTATGTGGTGCAGAAAGGCACCGTAACCCGGCAGGTCCAGTTCACCGGCCGTGTCGGCCCCGTCAAGGAAGTCGAACTCTTCTTTAAGGTTGCCGGGCGCGTTCGCAATGTCAATGTGCAGCGCGATGCGCAGGTCAAGAAAGGCGATGTCCTGGCCGACCTGGAAATCGCGCCGCTGGAGCGGCAGGTGGCGCAGGCGCAGCTCGATCTGGAACGGGTTAAGGTCAACCTGCAGCGCGCGCAGAAGGCCAACGATTCCGCTGTTGCCCGCGCCCAGATCGAACTGTCCATAAATCAGCAGAACTACCAGCGCCTGAAAGACATGGACATGACGCCGCAGCGAATCCAGGCGGAGAATGCCCTGGAGCTCGCGCGGCTGAACCTGGCCAGCGCACAGGCGGCCTACGATGCCTCGCCGATACAGAGCCGCGGCGGGTCGCCCCAATCGATGGCGCTGCAACGCGCGACGCTGGATTACCAGACCGCCAAGGCTGCCTACGACCAGTCGATTCAACAGATCGTCAGCGGGCATGCCTACGATATCGCGAATGCCGCCAAGCAGGTGGCACTGGCCCAGAACACCCTCGATGCGCTCAAGCAGGGCGTCGACCCCCTGCTGGTGAATGATGTGCAGCGCGCCGAACTGGCGCTTAAGACCCTGCAGGCGCAGGTGACTGACGCTGAACTGATCGCCCCGTTCGACGGCAAGGTGACATCGCTGCGCATCAGCCCGGGCTCGCCGGTGCAGGCCTATGTGGCTTCAGCGGTGGTTGCCGATCCCAGCCAGCTTGAGGTCAACGCCACCCCGGACAACACAACGCTGACCGACCTGAAGGAAGGTATGCCGGTGACCCTCACGCTGGTCAGTTTCCCCGACAGGCCTCTGACCGGCAAGATACGCCAACTGCCCTATCCCTACGGCAGCGGCGGAGCGGCCACCAGCGACCAGGCCCAGGCAGAGGCCGATAAGTCTACGCATATCTCTATCGATCCAGCCTCTCTCAAAGGCACCCAGTTGATACTGGGCGACCTGGCGAAGGTGACGGTCGTGCTTGAGCAGAAGGACAATGTTCTGTGGCTGCCGCCGCAGGCCGTGCGCACCTTTGAGGGACGCAAGTTTGTCGTGCTGCAGGAAGGCAACGGCCAGCGGCGCGTCGATGTCACCGTCGGTATCGTCAGTGACGACCGCGTGGAAATCAAAACCGGCTTGAAAGAAGGTCAGGTGGCGGTCGCGCCGTGATGCAGCCGATCCGGACGTTCCTGTCAGTGTTCGTCATCGCGGCACGGCGCTTGTGGTCGACGCGATGGCTGGCGCTTGCTGGAGCGCTCGGATTGATGGTTGTCATTGCGTTGACGTTGAGCATCCCGCTGTATGCGGATGCAGTCTATAACCGCATCCTCAATACGGAGATGAACATTAAAGAAGGCGTAGCGCGCCCGCCCTACGCCTTCATGTTCCGTTATATCGGCGGATGGTACGGCCCGCTGGACTACTCCGCTATCGCACAAGCCGATGACCTGATGAGGGCGCAGGTGCCCGGCATGATTGGCATGCCGCGCCAGTTGTATGTACGCTATGTCAAGACCGACACCTTCCAGGTTTTCCCCGTCTCGGACGCGGCCTATGTGGGCAAACGACAGCCGCTGACGTGGATTTCGCTCGGTTTTATCAGCAATATCGCCAATCACATCACGCTGACTGAGGGCACAATGCCGAAGGATGTGACGGCGCCTGATCAGCCCATCGAGGCGCTGATCAGCAAGTCGCTTGCCGACCAGTTGGGCCTGCAGGTCGGCGAGCTGTACATCGCATTCGACCGTCGCGATGCCAAAGTGCAGGTGCCGTTCAAGATCGTCGGCATCTGGGAAGCGAAAAACGTCGCCGACAACTACTGGTTTTATGACCCCAGTTATCTGAAAGATGTGGTGTTGACGACTGAAGCCACTTTCCTGCAGAACCTTTCCCCCAGGATCGATAAGGAAGTATACCTGGCGCTCTGGTACATGGTGTTTGACGGCTCCGCCATTCGCGCGGACAACGTCATGGACCTGCTGGGACGCATCAACTATACGATCACGCGGGCCACGACGCTGCTGCCCAATATCAAGCTGGACGTATCGCCTGTCGATTCGCTGTGGCGCTACCAGCAGGCCAGCCGGATATTACTGGTGCAGTTGCTGGCGTTCAGCGTGCCGATTCTCCTGCTGGTGTTCGCATTCATCACACTGGTGGCCGGGCTGACCGTCAACGGTCAACGCAATGAGATCGCCGTGCTGCGCAGCCGCGGCGCATCGGCGCTGCAGGTGATCAGCATTTCGCTGATCGAAGCGCTGGTACTGGCCGCGCTGGCATTTGTGATTGGCGTGCCGGTCGCCGAGGGTATAGCCCAGCTTGTCGGTCAGGCGCGCAGTTTCCTGGTATTCGTACAGGGCCAACTGCTCGCGGTTGTGATGACAGGCTTCAGCTTCGAGGTCGGGTTGATCGCTGCCGGGGCCGCCATCGCCGCAACCGTCTTCCCGGTCTGGGAAGCATCGCGTCACACCATCATCACTTACAAACAGGAGCGCGCCCGCAACCTGAAACCGCCCCTGTGGCAGCGCGCCTGGCTTGACGTGCTGATCTTCATTCCGGCTGCCTATGGCACCTATCTGCTGCAGAAACAGGGCACGATCGCGGTAGCCAGTGTGCTGCAGGTATCCGGCGGCGATCCTTTCAGCAACCCGCTGCTTTTCATGGTGCCGGTGCTGATGATGATCTCGCTCACGCTGTTCCTGATCCGGCTGTTCCCTTACTTCCTGCGTTTCATCGCCTGGCTGTTTGCCAGGCTGCCCGGCACGACTTTCCTGCTGGCGGCGCGCCAGTTGTCGCGTTCGCCGGGGCTGTATGTGGCGCCGATGTTCCTGCTGATTCTCACGCTGGCGCTGGCGACCTTTACGTCGTCGCTGGCATCGACGCTGGACCGCAGCCTGGTCGATCAGGTGCGCTACAGCGTGGGCGGCGATGTGCAACTGCTCGAAGCGGCTGAGGATACCCAGTTAGGCATGATGGGCGCCCCCGGAACGACCGCCGGCACGCCAAGCAATCAGTCGAGCGGTCCGCGATTCCTGTTTGCCCCGGTTTCAGACCACCTGAAGATCGATGGCGTGCTCGATGCGACGCGCGTCGGCGAATATCCCGCCACAGCGAAGCTCAGTTCCGGCTCGCTGAACGCCACCGTGATGGGCATCGATCGACTGCCATACGGCCGCATCGCCTACTGGCGTTCCGACTTCGGGTCGCCATCGCTGGGCGCGCTGATGAACCAGTTGGCCTCCACGCCGAACGGCATCCTGGTGCATGCGTCTGTCCTGACGAATAACGCACTGAATATCGGCGACGAAATCCATCTGACCGTTACAGGCCCGGATGGACCAGTGGACATGAAGTTCACTATTGCCGGCTGGTTCTATTACTGGCCCACCTGGTATCCCAACAAGAAGAACGCGCGAACCCTGTTCGTCGCCGACCTGGAAAATCTCTTCGAACAGTTCGGCACGCAGGTGCCCTACGATGTCTGGCTGAAAGTCAAGAAGGGCGCCAACGTCGATCAGATCGCCAGCGGCGTGCGCAAGCTCGGCATCACGCTGGTTGCGTATTCGGATGTCAATTCCGCCATCCTGAAGGAGCAGACCCGCCCGGACCGCCAGGGACTCTTCGGCGTGTTGTCCGTCGGGTTTGCGGCATCGGCGCTGTTGACGGTGCTGGGTTTTTTCCTGTACGCGGTCTTTTCGTTCAGGCGCAGGCTGATCGAGCTGGGCGTATTACGTGCGGTCGGGTTAAGCGCATCGCAGATGGCGGCCTACCTGGGATGGGAATTGATCCTGCTGCTCGGGACGGGCGTGGGCGCAGGCACGCTGCTGGGCGTCGCGGCAAGCCAGTTGTACATCCCGTACATGCAGGTCGGCATCACGCCCGAAGCGACGCTGCTGCCGTTCTTTGTCATCATCGCCTGGCCGGAGATCTATCGCATCTATGCGCTGTTCGGAGGCTTGTTCATCGTCGCGCTGGTAGTATTGCTGGCATTCCTGTTGAGGATGAAGATCTTCCAGGCCGTCAAGTTAGGTGAAACTGTATGAATGAAGGCCCTTTTATCCTTTGCGACAACCTGGTCAAAATCCACAAGATTGCTGACCTGGAAGTCGTTGCCCTGCAGGGACTCGATCTGGAGGTCAAGCAGGGCGAGCTGCTGGGTATCGTGGGTGCCAGCGGCAGCGGCAAGTCGACTTTACTGAATATCCTGGGCGGACTCGACCGGCCCAGCGCCGGCCGCGTTGTCGTCGGCGGCCGCGACCTGCTCAAACTGTCGAATACGGCGTTGACCGCATATCGGCGCACGCAGGTGGGGTTCGTGTGGCAACAGGGTGCGCGTAACGTGATTCCCTACCTGTCGTCGCTGGCGAATGTCGAGCTGCCCATGATTCTGGCCGGTCACGCAGGCGGCGCAGCGCGCAAACGCGCCTGTGAACTCCTGGATGCCGTCGGCCTCTCTGACCGCCGGAATCACTACCTGGGTATGCTCTCCGGCGGAGAACAACAGCGCGTGGCGATTGCCGTGGCGCTGGCCAACGCGCCGTCGTTGCTGCTGGCCGACGAGCCAACCGGCGAGCTGGATTCCAACACCGCGCTGGCGATTTACCAGGTATTCCGCGACCTGTGCCGTAAATATGGCGTGACGACGCTCATTGTGAGCCATGACCCGAAGATCGCGCGCCAGGTTGACCGCGTCGTCGCAATTCGCGATGGCAAGCTGGCGGGGGAGACCGTGCGCAGGGCGCCGGCGGTAACCGGCGCGACGAAAGATCAGGCCGTTCACGAAGACCACTTTGAGGAATATGCAGTGCTGGACTCTGCGGGGCGGCTGCAGATACCGAAGGAACTGCGCGAGCAATATGGCATCAAGGAACGCGCACGCCTCGAACCGGCGGAGGCGGGCATCCTGGTCAAGGCCGTGGAACGCCAGCAGGTTGAGCAGGCGGCGGCGGAAGGCGGGCAGACGGCGGGTGGCGCGGCAAAGGCAGAACACCGCGGCGTGCTGGGTTGGCTGAAGAGTCGCCGGCAGAAGTCCAGGGGTTGAACAGAATGAATAACCAGAGAGAGAAGATGGCAGCGACCGAACGCAACGCGCAAAGCGCCGAAACCCCGGAATATGCCGTGGAAGTGGTCGATGTGGTGCGCACCTATCGGGTCGGCAGCAATGATGTGCTGGCTTTGCGCGGCATCAATCTGCAGGTCAAACCAGGACACTGGGTCGGTGTGCGCGGGCGTTCCGGCAGCGGCAAGACCACATTGCTGAACTGCATCGGCGGATTGGACCACCCCAACAGCGGCACGGTGCGCTGCTTCGGGCGCGATATCACGCGCATGTCCGACGGTGAACTGACGCGCTGGCGGCGCAAGCAGGTGGGCTTTGTTTTTCAATCGTTCGCGCTGTTGCCAACCCTGTCGGCCTGGGAGAACGTCGAGTTGCCGATACGCATCGCCGGGAATCGTGACCGCCGCGCGCGCACCCGCTACTGTCTTGAGCTTGTCGGGTTGACCAAGTGGGCTAACCACCGCCCGTATGAGATGTCAGGCGGCCAGCAGCAGCGCGTGGCGATTGCGCGCGCCCTGGCCAACCATCCGAGCCTGATTCTGGCTGACGAACCGACCGGCGAACTGGACAGCACCACGGCGCGCGAGGTGCTGGCGCTGTTCCGCCGCATCGTCGAAACGGAAGGCATCACCATGCTGATGACCAGCCACGATCCCATTGTGCTGGACTATGTGGACGATGTCGTCGAGTTGCAGGACGGCCAGCGCGTCAGCAACAACGAGCACTGACCGGCGTGGGACAATTACCCTGACCGTTCGCGCGACCAGGCCAGGGTCGGCGCATGACCCTATGGCTTTCGTATACATGCTGCGCTGTCGAGATCAATCGCTCTACACCGGCATCGCCAGGGATGTGCAGCGCCGCCTGAAGATGCATCAGGCCGGCAGAGGAGCACGCTATACCGCGACGCGGCTGCCCGTCGAACTGATCTGGCAGCGTGAAATGACCACCTGGTCGGAAGCCATGCGCGAAGAACGACGGATCAAACGCCTGTCGCGCGCGCGCAAACTGCAACTACTTTCGACGCAGTAACGGCACGCCGCGCTGATAGACCCACCATTCCACGACCAGCAGGACTAATGCGGCCGCGGCCAGCCATGACCAGAATTCCCGTTGGGAATACTGCGGTTTCAATCGATCGGCCGGGGTCTGCCCGCCGATGTGCAGGTCCGGATTCGGGGCAATTTTCGACTCCGCAGGATTCGAGAAGTTG
>JAKALH010000348.1 GCA_021813225.1 Chloroflexota bacterium | reverse complement strand
ACGGCGCCGAACTCTGCGCCATCTACAGGCGCGTGAAAGGCATGGGGCTGACCACCTCGCTGGATATGGCGCTGCCCGATGTGAACTCGCCGGCAGGGAGCGCCAACTGGCCCGCCATCGTGCGGGGCGTGCTGCCGTATGTGGATGTCTTCCTGCCCAGCATCGAGGAAATCCTGTACATGCTGCGGCGCGACACGTATAACGACCTGCTGGCGCGCGCAGGCGGCGCGGGCATCCTGCCGCAGGTCAGTGCAGCGTTGCTGCATGGCCTGAGCGACGAGTTGATCGGGCTGGGCGTCGGCATCGTGGGGTTGAAGCTGGGCGACCGCGGGCTGTACGTGCGCACAGCCGGCCGCTCCGCCATCGAGCGTATGGGGCGCGCCCGCCCGGCCGATGCCGCGGCCTGGGCGGATCAGGAACTGTGGGCGCCCTGCTTCCAGGTGGATGTCGCCGGCACGTCCGGTTCCGGCGACTGCACCATCGCCGGTTTCCTCAGCGGGCTGCTGCGCGGCATGCCGCCCGAACACACCGTCACCGCGGCGGTGGCGGTGGGCGCATGCAACGTGGAACAGGCCGACACACTCAGCGGCGTGCGCCCATGGGGCGAGACGATGCAGCGCATCGCGGCGGGCTGGGCGCGCCTGCCGCTGGACGCGCCGGCGCCCGGCTGGCATTACGATGCTGCGCACGGGCTGTGGGCGGGCGGGTAAGTCTGTAACATCTACTCGTTGCCTTTCTACAGCCGCAGGCCGATGCTGGCGGCGGAGAGGAACGGCTGCAGGTGCGGCAGCACGCGGGCGGCGCTGTACTCCGCCGGTTTGTGATGCACGCCGCGCAACGTCGCCAGCCGCGCGGCAGTGCTGCGCCGAGCGAACGCCTGCGCGCCGGCATAGCCGGGGTCCTTATCCCCCATCACCAGCAGGCAGGGGATGAATGTGGCGGCCATCTCATCTTCCAGCGCCGGCCACTGGTCGATGCCCTTCAGGCAGGCCAGCAGCGCGGTGTGGCCGGTGCCGTCTCCTGCCGAGCCGTCGTAGGCCAGCGAATGTTGCAGCGATTCGCCATAGCGGCGCTGCTCATCGGTCAGCGGCCCATAGTGCGCCAGCCCCAGCAGCGCCAGCGAGCGGAAACGCGCCAGCCGGTGCGCGCCGATCTGCCAGCCCACCTGCGCGCCCAGGCAGAAGCCGAGGAAGTGGGCGGTGGGAACGCCGATGCCATCCAGAACCGCCAGCACATCGCCCACCAGCAGGTCAGCCCGGTAGTCATCCGGGCGCTGCGGCTTGCCGCTGTCGCCGTGGCCGCGCGCGTCAATCATCACAAGGCGGAAGTCGTTCTTCAGCGCCGCCACATAGCCGCCGTCGCGCCACATCGCCAGGCTGCGGCCCAGCCCGTGGTGCAACACCAGCGCCGGTCCCCTGCCTTCCACCGCAAAATGGATTTTTACGCCGTCATGGTCGATAAAGGGCATACTGCGATCTCCTGGCCTGCGAAAATACAACCGGTTTAATCGCCTGGATTCCTGTGTGGCGATTCAGAGTTCCGGCTCAAATGGCTCGCAGCAGATTGTCGCCCTGCACCGCTATAATATTCCACTAAACTCGCTCCGGTGTTTAATAACGTGCAGGATTTGGCGCTGCCGCTGTGCGCCGGTACGCCCGCGACGACATCGACGCGACGGTGCGCGAAGTCACGCACCTGCACCACCAGGCCATGTACGATGCCAACCCGGCGCGCGCCCGGCAGAGCCGCGAAATGGCGCTGCGGCTGGGCCGGGAGTTGCTGGCAGTCGCCTCGCCGGGAATGCAGCCCATGGCCTGGCTGACATTGAGCGAATGGGTGTATGAGATGTACGGCCTGCTGGCGCACCATGTCGAGGCGCTGGCGCAGGCGAAGCGCGCATGGCTGGCGGCATCGGTTATGCGGCCGCATCCCCGCGATGTCGAAGCATTTGAAGGCATGCGCGTCAATGCCGGCCGGCTGGTCATCATCACCCTGAATAACCTGGGGCTGGCGCGCCTGGCCTTCCGGCAGGCCGGGGAGCTGTACGAGGACCGGGCGCTCCAGCGCGCGGCGCGCTATGTCCATGCGCCGCTGACCTGGGACTGCCTGAACGCCATGGCCGACCTGCCCCGTTCCAGCCTGCGCGGCGCCCGCAAACTGCGCGAGGACGCTGACATCACACTCATGCAAAAAGAGGCTGACGATTTTGACATCCTCGCGCATGCGCTGTTAGGCAGGTCCTACGCAGAGGTGTGCATCACGCATGGCCGCTACCGGGAGGCGGCCGCCAACCTGCCGCGCGACGATGCCGCCCTGGACGCCATCCCGCACCTGGGCCTGCCGCATCGCGTCATGTTCCTGCGCACGCGGGCGCGCCTGCTGTGGAAGCAGCCGCAGCGCGACCTGGAGCAGTGGCGCAGCGTGATGCGGCAGGCCGTGAATATCGCCCGCAGCGCCGCGCTGTATAACGAGCTGGCCGAGTTCGAGCGGCAATACGGCGCCGACATCCTGGCGACGCTTTGAGTGTACACTCTGAGCGGCGCTTGCCCTCACACAGCGAACATCCAGCACACAGGGCGGCAGAACAGCGAAGATGAACGAAGTCCAGACTTTCGCGGCAGCAGTTACCGATAACGTCGAGCAGGTTATCGTCGGCAAGCGCAGCGCCATCGACCTGCTGATGGTGGCGCTGCTGTGCCAGGGCCATGTGCTGATCGAGGACGTGCCCGGCGTGGGCAAGACCATGCTGGCGCGCTCTATCGCCATCAGCCTGGGCGGCGTGTTCAAGCGCCTGCAATGCACCCCCGACCTGCTGCCCAACGACCTGACGGGCGTGTCGGTGTTCAACCAGCAGACGCGCGAGTTCGAGTTCCGCCCTGGGCCCATTTTCGTCAACGTGCTGCTGGCCGACGAAATCAACCGCGCCACGCCGCGTACGCAGTCGGCGCTGCTGGAGGCGATGTCGGAGCAGCAGGTGAGCGTGGACGGCGTGAGCCGGCCGCTGCCCAATCCGTTCCTGGTGCTGGCGACCGAGAACCCCATCGAGTTCGAGGGCACCTTTCCGCTGCCCGAGGCGCAGCTCGACCGCTTCCTGATGCGGCTGGCGGTGGGCTACCCCACGCCTGCCGATGAAATCCGCCTGATGGGCAACCTGCGGCGCGAGCACCCCGTGACGCGTCTGAAGCAGGTGGCGGATGTGACCGCGCTGCCGGCCCTGCAACGGCAGGTGTGGGAAGTGCACGTGGATGAATCGCTGCAGGACTACATCGTGCGGCTGGTGGCGGCCACGCGCGCGCATCCCGACCTGGCGCTGGGCGGCAGCCCGCGCGCCAGCCTGGCGCTGTACAAGACGGCGCAGGCCTGGGCTGCGCTGCACGGGCGCGACCATGTTCTGCCCGACGACATCAAATACCTGGCGCCAGTGACGCTGGCGCACCGGCTCATCGTCAAGCCGGAAGCGGAGTTGCGCAACCGCACCGCGCGCGCAGTGTTGGATGACCTGCTGGAAACCACCCCGCTGGATATTTGAACAGGCGGCGACTTGAGTGCTATCTGCGAGGGTGATAATATCGGTAACAAATATGGCATTATCGCGTGTTGAACAAAGCGGCGCACACGGGGGAGCCACAGTGAGGTTAAAGAAAGAGCTCTGGTTAGCGACTACGTTGAAAACTACAGGGGCACTCTGGTCGCCTGCACTCACGGTCAGCTCGGCGGCTCCGCGTGGCGCGTAGGGGATATCAAAACGACCATTGTTGTCAGTAGTCGTCTCAATGGGCCGGAATGCGGGTGATGTGGGTTGCTTGTACTTTAGCTTCACAATCGAGCCAGCGACAGGCTGCCCCGAGCTGTCGTGTACAGTGCCATTGACTGCGCCAGTATGGATTCCCGCATCAATCCAGCCTAAACTAATCCCAAGGTGAGATCTACATGGGACGGTTGCTTGCCAACCCCGGCGTCTGGCGTAATGAGTGCATCGGCCCGTGCTTGCAGGACGGTGCG